>CAJUGT010000086.1:15524-17583 GCA_910586435.1 uncultured Acetatifactor sp.
TCCAGTTTCCACTTGCGGGAACTTGTTCCGGTCTCTGCGCTTCGGTACCCAAACTGGGGAAGGGTTGTTCAGCCGCATATGCGTCTGAAAATCCTTCTCTGTGTCTGAAAGACACATTGCGCATCCATTCCAGGACTGTATTTAAATCTCCTCTTGACATTTCTTAGCTTGACAGTTTCATATTGCTGTCAGGCGGCTGGGCAGTTCATTCTCAGGATTCTCTTTTTTCTGGTATATCTCCATGATAATAGTTTCCAGCGGGACATTTGAAATATTAATATCTACCACAGACTCCGTATCAATGTGGCGCAGTGCGTCATTGATTTTTAAAATGGTTGTGTCCACTTCCAGCTTGAGATGAGTGCCTTTTTGTTTTAATATTTTCATGCCATTCATTTGTGGCAGCGTTGTTTCCTCCTGTAATTTGACTTCGAGAATTTTCTTGTTCAGATAATGGTATTTTAGATGCTCCATGGAGTCATCCAATACGATTTGACCGGAATTTACGATAATGATGCGTTTGCATAGCTTTTCTATATCACCAATGTCGTGGCTGGTAAGGAAAATGGTGGTATGGAATTCCCGGTTCATCTGCTTAATGAGAGAGCGGATATTTTCCTTGACCACAGGGTCCAGTCCTATGGTGGGCTCATCCAGGAACAGTACTTTGGGCCTGTGAATCAGAGAAGCCACGATTTCACAGCGGATACGCTGTCCCAGGGAGAGATTTCGTACAGGAGTATTGAGGAAGGTTCCCAGATCAAAAGTATCCGCAAGGGTTCCAATGCGTTGTTCTATTTCATGATCTGTAATATCATATATGGCCCCAAAGAAACGAAAGTTATCATAAGGTGTCAGGTGTGTCCACAGTTGTTCCTTCTGACCAAATACAGTTCCAATTTCGTAAGCCAAAGCTTTGCGCTTTTTCGTGGGGTCAATTCCCAATACTTCCACGTTCCCTTCGTCGGGGTAGAGAATTCCTGTGAGCATCTTGATTGTCGTGCTCTTTCCGGCCCCGTTGGGCCCGATGAAGGCAAGGGTTTCTCCTTCAGACACTGAAAAAGAGATTCCGTTTACCGCTGGAATTTCTTTGATCTGTGGATGAAAGATGGAGCGGATACTTCCCTTCATTCCCTTTTCTTTCTGTTTTACATGGAAGGATTTGGACAGATGGTTTGCTTCGATGACGTTCATAATAGTTTTCTCCTATTCCAGTGCCGTCTCTGCACTACGGTGCCCTGACTAGGGAAGAAATCTTCAGCTACTTTCGTGTCTGAAATTTCTTCCTTGTGTCTGAAAGACACATTGCACCCCCGTTCCGAGACTGTTTTTAAATTTCCCCTTGACATTTCTTAGCTGGACTAATTTAGTTCCGCAACTTGCCTCCCAAGCTCCCTGAATCTGGGAGAATTTTCTGCCGCAGGCGTATCAGTAAATCCTCCCGGGGCTTGTCTGGTCCGTTACTGTTTTTTCATGTCCCATTTGACACTACCTTCCGGTTCGCTTTGACCGCCCACGCATTATCTGGAAATAAAAAAAGAACCTCATAGTCTATACACCTGATGGTATATATACTGCGGTTCTCTCTATATCCTGATCACCGCACAGCCAAATAAGACTTTTCGTGTTATGGCCATGCGCTGTACCGATTGTGCTCCGGAACTTAAGTGGTGGCCATAATATGAAAAATCTGCGGCAATGAAAAGACTTGGATAAGTTGTTCAAATGTCCAGTTTTGCATAATAAGTTCTCCTGTTTTTCACTTAATTCAAATAATTTTAAAAAGCATATCACAAACGACTGTAATTTGCAAGACTTTTTTTCAATTTTTGACTTCATTCACGCAGGTGTCTATGAGAAGGTACAATTCAAATCCTCTTCGAGTTTTCTTGTCCGATGAACCCTGACGTGGAGCGGTTTTTGAAGCACAATTCCATTAAATTATTCGTTGCTATTCTCGACAGAATTATTTTCACTGTTGGTTAAGGTTGGCAAGTGGAAAAATAAAAAAGCCGGAAACCGCTTGTAGCGTCCGACATTTTCTGATAAAATATTCATA
>CAJUGT010000087.1 GCA_910586435.1 uncultured Acetatifactor sp.
AATAAAGGACATGGAAGCATAGCTCAGCCGGGATGAGCGTTCGCCTCACACGCGAAAGGCCAGGGGTTCGAGCCCCCTTGCTTCCATTTCTGAATAAGGACCGTAAATCAATGATTTTCCAGTAAAATCATTGATTTACGGCTTTTTCTGCGACTAGATTTATTAACTGTTTTAATGCTTAATTAATACTATTAATAATTTTTTTGTCATGAATTTTGTCATGACAAATATACGAATATTAATTATAAAATGCTGCCTGGATGCTGTTATATCCGGCAATTCCATCCACTGCAAGTCCTAACTTTTGCTGAAGCGTTATGTAACCAATCGCGCTATGTATTCTTTTTCGGTTATACCATCCCTCTATGTATTCAAAAATTGCTCTGCGGACTTCCTTTGTATCTTGATAAGTATGAAGATATGCTTCCAAGGTCGCTGCGCAAAAGGGT
This sequence comes from uncultured Acetatifactor sp., assembly GCA_910586435.1. Taxonomy (GTDB): domain Bacteria; phylum Bacillota; class Clostridia; order Lachnospirales; family Lachnospiraceae; genus Acetatifactor. The sequence continues at coordinate 450 of CAJUGT010000087.1, forward strand.
TCCTTTTATACCCCTGACGTTCAGGCAGGCATTCTCTACCACTTTCACTGCCAGTTCCGCTGTCATAGATGTCCCATAGGCATACTCAATGATTTTCCGTCTGCACAGGTCCATAACAGATGCCAGATAAGTCCATCCATCCTTCCGCGCATGGATATATGTGATGTCTGTACACCATTTTTGATGAATAGTATCTGCCTGAAAATCGCGCTTGAGGATATTTTCTTTACCGTTTGGTATGGTGCCATGGTTGGCATGATGATTATATTTCTTTACCACTACGGAACGAAGCCCTTGTTCTGCCATATGTCTTTGCGCCCATTTTACGCTGCAGGAGGTTCCGCCATCATTAAGGATACGACATATTTTTACAGCCCCATATCTTTGTTTTGAGTCTTCATATGCCCGTTTCACCTCCTGACCAAATTTTTCGTACTCTTTCTGCCTGTTTGAAGGTACACAAATCAGAGCTTTATAATAAGTACTCCTTGGAAATTTCAAGGCACCGCAAAGCTGAGTTACAGAGTAGCTGATTAAGTTGTTCTGGATGAATGCAGTCCTTTTCCATCTCGTGGAAGCGATTTACGTAGCGTGCCGTGAACTCTATGCCTTTCTGCCCTGTCAGCTTGTAGGCAATGAACTCGCAGTCTTTCTTTGTTACAAGATAACAGGGGCGGTTCTGGTTATTGGAATCCGGATACTTACTTTCTGAAAAGAACTCGCCCAAGGGTATTTTCCCTTCGGCTAATTGCACACAATACTTGCGAATATCCTTCAGCAAATCATAATGATTTTTCCCTACCATCTGCGCTACTTCCACAGAAGTCAGCATTCGTCCGATATTAGATATGAAAACAAAACCTCTCTCAAAAAATTGTTCTTGAAAGAGATTTCCCTTTATGATAGACTATTTCTTCAATATATCTTTTCCCAATCCATACAGGCATTTTATCAATGCAAAAATATGCAGAATAATTGCATATCATGTGATATAATATTTCTGTTGTCCAACCGATACCCAACAACGGGAGGAAGTGTTCACATAGAAGTTATTATCACTTTTTTAGTCGCTGTTGCGGCTGGTGTAGCCTGCCACTACATCATCAAATGGTTAGATGGCGACCATAAGGACAACAAATAGCCTGGTGGGTGCTTTGCCACCATAAAAAGAAAAGAAGAATCCCTCAACTGTATTGCAGTACGGTTGAGGGATTCGTTCTTTGTCCACATGGACTTATTATCACTTTTTTGCCTACTGGCATTATAGCATATGCTGTTTTGGATTGCAAGATACATTTTTCATGTCATATCAGCTCAGCTTTTCGTGGGCGCTATTCCACCTCTCCTTCAATAGAGAACATAGGGTACGTCCCATCCTTAACCTTTTCCCACACTTCCTTGTCCAGCACCTTAAAACCTATCCACCAGCCAACCGGCAGTGTGCCTTCCGGAATTCCCATGGCCTACTTCTTTTCCTCAGTAAAAACAACGCTTTCCACGAGGTCGGCACTCCTTCCGCACTGGTGCATCTCACCGCCTTCCCCGTTTAACCTTACATACTACTTTTCGTTTCTCTGGTATACAGAACAGCAATACTTATCGTATCCCTGCTACTTTCTACAATTTATGCAGATGGAATTCCTCCAACGGATTATCCCATCACATATTGTCCAAACCATTTCGCCACATCCAAGTGGTACAAACAACTTCTCTTCTTCCGGCGGTGGATTGCTTTTAAGAAACGCATCGAGCTAATCGCAAATTTCAAGCCATCCTCCCCTCATCGGCGCCCCGGTTATACGCGAAAGCACTTTCGGTCTGGGCTATTGTCATTGCCCTGTACCTGTGCTTGCGTTCCGCATATTTCATGGCTGCTTCCCGCGCTTTTCTCTGGACACTCTCCTCCTTCATCCTTGGATGCTCTTTCCGGAGCGTTTCCACTATATTGTCATAGAAACGGGCATTCGCTTTTGCCTGTCCCTCCGTCAGACCAATGCATGGCCGTATCATTCTGGACAACTCATCCACTGTATAGCTGTCAAGCATTTTCTTCGTCAGCAGCGCTTCCACCGCCCTTTTTTGTTCTTCTGTACTGGATGTGACAAACTCCGCCCCATGGCGATTAAGCCAATTCAGTATACCTGGTTTCTGTGTGTTGAACTCAAAAGGAACCTTATCCAAAACCGGCTGGCCGGATACCCCAGCTCTCGCCGCTGCCATCCATGCGCCACTAAGTGTATTTGCCACCAGCTTTGAGTAATCCTGTGACCAAAGTTTCAGCGGCGAAGAAGCAGATAACGTATCTGACTCAAAAGATATGCAATAAGAAAAAAACGCCCCTGCACCAACAGGAACGGCTTTAGATATATCCCAGAGGGATACAATCAGGTCAGCAAACCTACAATGATTGTATCACCCCTGGGAGCATCCAGTCAACCAGAAAATCGGTCTGGGTGTTATTTTTATACACATTTTTAAGGAGGATGACACAATGAAAATCGAAAAACTTCCCTCCGGCTCCTACCGGATACGGAAAACTTACAAGGGCCAGACGTACACCGTCATATTTGACAGCAAGCCCACCCAAAAGGAAGCCATGCAGGCTATGGCCAAGGAACTGAACAAGGTGCAGGAACAGAGGAGCAGCATGACATTCCGGGCTGCTGCGGAGGAATACATTGGAGCTAAAAGAAACATCCTGTCCCCCACTACCGTAAGAGGGTACAATAGAAAGCCAAAGTACTAAATGAAGAGGCTCAATGGATAAGCAAAACAACAAAGACTACTGCCAGCACAAGAGAAATTACTATTCCTATGGAAATTGCTGCTAAAATACGAGAAAAGGGATATATATACAAAGGACACCCTAACACCATAACAAGATACCTTGAGAAATTGCAAGATAAGCTAGACATACCACGATTTTCATTACATAAACTGCGGCACTATTTTGCATCCAAAATGAGCTCTTTAAACATACCGGAAGAAGACATCATGCGGATGGGCGGATGGGAAACAGATTATGTAATGAAAGGCGTATACAGGCATTCGATGGAAGATAAAAACCAAACTGCACAGAGGGAAGCTGCAAAAAAGCTGGGAAACACGCTGTTGTCATGACAAATTTCATGACAAGATTTTTTATAAATCCCTTTAATAAAATATTAATCCAACTAATAAATACAGCGAAAAAAACAGCCGCAAACCCTTGATTTCACTGGAAAATCTTTGGATTTACGGCTGTTTCCATTACTGCGGAAGATGGGACTTGAACCCACACGGCATTGCTGCCACAAGATCCTTAGTCTTGCTCGTCTGCCAGTTCCGACACTTCCGCATGTGTATCGCACATTTGTTATAATAACATTTTTCGCTCTCATTGTCAATTCTTTTTTTAAAAATATGGTATTTTTCTAAAAGCCAGCGGCAGGGCTGAAAAGCTTCCCTTGTCTGATAGCCCTTCATGCCCCGCCGCAATGCCCCTTTATTCTGCCAAATACATTTTCAGTCCGCCTTCTATGGCTTGAATGGTTTCCTCTTTGGATTGTTTTCCATTCAAATATCCCTCCAATGTCTCAATGAGCACTTCCCGAATCTTGCTGTCTTCCATCACAGGCTTGTTCAAAGTTTTACACAACGCCATGAGTTTATCGGCTGTCTCCTGAGGATAACATTTAACCTCAAACACTTCATAACCGCCGTCTACCTCAATAGCCGTCTCCGCTTCCGCTTCTGATCGATCCTGCTTTGCCTGCTTTTCCAGAGAAGCAAGATTCACCGCAAAACCACTGTAATAATCCGTATCCTGGATTTCCTCGGAAAGAGCAAATCGCAGAAAATCTTTTGCTGTCTCAATATAGGGACTTTTAGCGCAAATCCCTGTCTGTACAGAGGGAATAAAACTGCTCTCAAAAGCCGTGAATTCCCCTTTGATATAATCTACAATGGCCATAGGGAACATACATCCGTTAAATCCCTCCGCCTCCTCGAAAGCCAGCTTCGCCTTATTTGGCAAATCCCACATATTAAAGCATCGCTCCTCTTTTCCACGAGCACCCACAATTCCGCAATTGTCCGCTATGACTTTCAAATATTCCAGCTTTTCTCCAAGCGCTTCCTGATTGAGCTGTTTATCACTGATAATCTCACCGCAAAAATAAGGGTAGAATTTATCCACTAATTCACTAACCGTCTGATCGCCCATATAATTATAATTCTGTTTTGACAGAAACTCTGCCAGTGCCCCCAATGATGCCATATCTTCAGGCTTCATGTCTCTTCCTGCCGCCATTTGAAAACTAAACTGCAATGGCACTATATATCTGCTGCCATCTTCCTGTACATAACCTTGCGTTATATTGGAAAGTAATTCTCCCTTTTCCTCCAATGGCTTTATCACATCATTTATATCCGCCAGCAAACCTTTACTTACATAGGAATCCATATTCAGATGATCCATCACCAGAATATCCGGCGCCCCTTCTCCCATAAGCATGGTATTCAATTCCTGATACACTGCGTTATAGTCCGGCGTATCATAATAATATCTGGGATAAGCAGACTCAATGGTTATCAATACTTCCGGGTGTATCCTGTGATACATTGCGGCAGCCTGCGTAAGCAGATAACTGTCATGCACAGAATACAGCTTCAATGTCTCTTTTATTTCTATCACGGCTTCCGGATCATATTCGTACCGATTCAGTCTCACACCACCATTGGATTCCTGAAACAACGCATATATTTTTCCGTCTGACAATGCGGTAATTCCGGTACACCAACATCCTGAGAGGACAAAATCTGTCTCAACGCCCTCCATCAGCTTTTCCCAGGCCATAGTATCCGGCTGATATTTGAAGATACCGTCACTCCCAGCCGCAATCAGTATCCCCCCGTTTAAAGCGCACAAAAACATACTTCCCGTACTTTCCGAAAGAGAAATTACCTCTGCGTTTTTCTCCTTCCCCTCTTTTCTCTTTTCAATTCCATCTATTGACAGACTCCCTGACTCATCCATGAGACATAGGTATACATTTTCTCCATCCCCTGTCAAAACATCGCCATAATTTGTATTGACAGGCGTGCTTTCAAGCAGACTGCCATCCTTTCCCTGAAAAATATCCATACTCTGATAGGAATAGGATACCAGCGTGCCGTTATTCAAAGCTTCCATTCCCACAACGTACTCATAGCTGCCCCACTCCTCATTTGGAACTGTCCATTTCTCCGGAGTAATCTCTATTGCGTTCTCCCCTTCCCCTCGCCACAAGTGCCCCGTATAATTTCCTTCAGACGTATATCTGGCAAATAAGTATTGAACTCCGCTTTCTTCCTGTAAAAGCTTTACCTCCGCCCAGTCCTCACAGAACAATTCCAGCGATAACAGCCAGTTTGGAGTCACATCATTAAACGCGTCTTCCTGTTTCTCCCATTCCCGAAGTATTGTCTTCTCTCCCTCTTGTTTTGCCGCAAGCAGATGTAATCTGTCATTTGCCGAAAATACCTGTTTAATGCTCCAACCTGTCAATGCATCCGGCAATGCCTCCCGTGTTTCCACATATCTGCCCTTCTGTGTCTCCGCAGGAGCTCCCGTGCCAGTGTCCTGCTTTCCGCAGCCACATACCCCCGCCAGAAGTACGGCACATAATATTGCCGCAATCATTCTTTTCCCTCGTTTCATTTCATTTCCTCCATTCCCTTTTTTCAAGCCCATCTTTACTTCCTCTGCCAATGCCTTGGCAGAAAGCTTCGCCTGCATGGTATCTTCGCCGCAGGCTTTCTGAAACCATGGTAACACATTACGTTGCCCATGTATCTTAAAAGTATCCTAAGTGTATCCTGTTAAAATATTAAGACTTTCCTTAAAAGTCATATTGTCTAAAATCTTAATTATTTTTCATCCATTTTTGTGAATTATTAAATTGCCCTTTTCTTCTAATTATGTTATCATAGTAGATGCATTTATCAGAGAAAAGGTATTAAAGTATTTTAAATGGAGGGAAAATTGACATGAAAAAGATTGCTTCACTTTTTTTGGCTACTGTTATGGCAGTCGCATTGATTGGCTGTGGCGCCCCTGGAACAAGCGACGGTTCCTCTGCCAAGACGGGATATCCTGATGAAGATGGATATGCTGAGGGTAAGTTAAACGACACCATGCATACTTACTTCTTTGACTTTACCGTGAACAGTGCATATGTATGCGACAAGTATGAAAATTATACTCCTCAGGAAGGGAAGGAACTTTTGGTTGCGGAAGTGACCATTAAGAACACACACCGGGAAAGCATTCCTATGTTTGATACCGACTTCCAGGTACAGTGGAATGACAGCGCTGAAGACGCTTTCGATGTTCCTGTCACTTACTATGCTGATTCTACCGATACCATTGGCAAGGATGTGCTTCCATATGAGTATACTCTGGCAGTGAACGAAACCAAGACCGGTTTACTGGTGTTTGAGGTGCCAACGGGCTTGAAGGATTTTAACATCTCTTACTTGGAAGAATTTGATGATGATTCCACTGGCAACGTATTCTTTGTATACTTTACCGCAGATCGCAAATAACTTTTTACATAAAAAACCCTCCCGACTTGGGAGGGTTTTTGTCTGCCTGCTATTCTGATTTCTCACTCTAGTAATTCATAAATTAATTAGCTATACCGATTTTGTGCTGGAAAGACTTTGAAATACAACATTTGTACAGTCTATCTATTTTGAGGACATTCTACTAGTTATCTTTGTACACGTCCGGAAGCATCTCCACCTGCCAGGGTCTCCACTTCTTTCCTGGAAACAAGGTTAAAGTCGCCGGGAATCGTATGCTTTAACGCAGAAGCCGCCACACCATATTCCAATGCGGCCTTAAAGTCCTTGCCATCCAGCATACCACAAATCACGCCGCCGGCAAAAGAGTCTCCGCCTCCCACACGGTCAACGATTGGATGGATGCTGTACTCTTTGGAATGATAGAACTCTTTGGTATCCCTGGAATAGATACATGCGGACCAGCCATTGTCAGAAGCCGAATGGCTCACACGCAGTGAAGAGATACAATACTCAAAATTGTAATCTGCCACCATTTGTTCAAAAATAGATTTATATCCATCCAGTTCCAGGTCGCCGCTTGTAACATCGGTTTTACCAGGCTTATAGCCCAATACCAGCTCCGCATCCTCTTCGTTTCCGATACATACATCCACATATTGCATAAGGTTCTTCATTACCTTCTGCGCCTTCTCGGAAGACCATAATTTCTTGCGGAAATTCAAGTCAACGGAAACCTTCACACCATGCTTCTTCGCTGCTTTCAGCGCTTCTTCTGTCAATACTGCGGCACTGTCCGATACTGCCGGGGTAATGCCTGTAAAATGAAACCAATCCGCGCCTTCAAAAATAGCGTCAAAATCAAAGTCCGCAGCTGTTGCTGTGGAAATAGAGGAATGTGCTCTGTCATAAACCACCTTGGAAGGTCTCATTGAGCATCCGCTCTCCAGGAAATAAATCCCCAGCCTCTCGCCGCATTTCGCAATATGTTCCGTTCCTACATTATACTTTCTCAAAGCAGCCACTGCGCATTCACCAATTTCATTATTGGGAACCGCTGTTACGAACTCCGCTTCATGACCATAATTTGCCAGAGACACAGCCACATTGGCCTCTCCGCCCCCATAACAAATATCAAACTCATCTGCCTGAATAAATTTCTCAAAATTAGGGGTGGACAGTCTCAGCATTATCTCACCCATAGTAACTACCTTTGCCATTGATTTATTTCCTTTCTAAATTAGAGTTCCCACAAGCGTGAGCCTGTTCTGCCATGTACCAAACGTACATTATACCAAAGCCGCATTGTATCAAAGGTTCCCTGCGCCAAAGGTTCATAGTACCAAAAGTACATTAATGCATTATGCCTCTCATCCATTGTACCTGTGACACATTTTTCCAGAGACACACATTACATCCCCTGGCCCATGCTCCCTTCAGCGCATTATACACTACAATACCCATTGGCATACAATTCCGGAAACTGTTGCCGCAGCTGTTATCGCAGCCGTTATTTCTGCACGAGATGCACCGCAAACCCGCCGATTTCCTCCTGAAGGTAAATCGCCTTGTATTTGCCCTTGTCATCTTTCTTCGGCTCCTCAAAAGCAACTCCCAGAACAGTACTCAGATAGTTCACTGCTCTTTCAATATAATTAGTTCTGATGGCAATATGACCATTTTTGCCCTTAAAAGGCGCTTTCATTGCTTCTACCGCTGTGCCGGCAAATACAGAACTGTTTCCCGCTTTGGCAGTCATGCCAAAGAGTACGGCAAAACGGTTTGCGGCCTTCAATGCCTCTTCTTCGTTTGCGGTATTGATTCCAATATGGGCAAGCTCAAATCCCAGCATGGTCTGAACCGCTTCCCTGGTGAGCTGCTCAATTTTATCCCATGCGCCTTCATTGATCAAATCACCCGGAACCATCCATGAGCCCCCGCAGGCAATGATCTTATTAAAGTCAAGATATGATGTCAGATTTTTGGCATTAATTCCTCCTGTGGGCATAAACTTCATGTTGACATACGGAGCTGCCATGGCCTTAATCTTCGCAAGTCCCCCCGACTGTTCCGCAGGGAAGAATTTTACAACATCCAGTCCCAGTTCAATCGCCTGTTCAATGTCAGAGGGACTTGAAGTGCCGGGCGTTATGGGAACATTTTTCTCAAGACAATATTTTACCGTCCTGGGATTCAAGCCAGGGCTGACAATGAATTTAGCGCCTGCCGCTATCGCTGCGTCAACCTGTTCCGCATTCAATACGGTTCCTGCGCCAACGCACATGTCAGGGAATTGTGTCGTCATGATTTTAATAGCTTCCGCAGCCGCACTGGTACGAAAAGTCACTTCCGCACAGGGAAGCCCTCCTGCGCACAATGCCTTTGCCAGAGGCGCAGCGTCCTCCGCCCTGTCAATCTTAACAACAGGAACAATGCCAATCTTACTGATTTGCTCTAATATTGGGTTCATCTTTTCCTCCTTACGCCAGTACTTCCTTTACCGCTGCGGCAATCTTATCACACTTGCAGTTAGCGGCAAAATATTCCTGGAATTTCGCACCTGACAAAGCTCCCTTGACCAGCTCTCTGTCAAGGTTCTTGAGTATTGTCACCATATCAGTATGGGTAACTTCCTTCACTTTATCCAAAATCTTTTTATTCCTCTGTTCAGGTTCTACTCTTTCCGGCGGATACCCGCCCCCGCCCGGCGCACAGAATAATTTTTCAAAAATATATTGCAGGTTCAGCTCACCGCCCCAGCCAAAATTTTCGGCAAAAGGAAGCGCAACACAGTTTCCATCATTTACCTGTGAAAAAAGATATGCGTCCAATGGGGACTCAATGTGACCGCACAAAACCTTCGGAAACGAATTGCACGCAAGCATAGCTCCTTCTCCCGTGCCACATCCGGTAATCACATAATCCGCTGCGCCGGAATTAAGCAATACTGCTGCCAATATGCCATTTTGCACATAGGTCAGAGAATTGGGATCTTCCGCGCCGCACATACCGTAGTTGAACACCTCATGTCCCATTGGTTCCACTACCTTTTTTAAGGTTGCGCAGATCATGTCATTTTTAGCCGCCTGGCTGTTTTCATTTATCAATGCTATTTTCATGGATTTTTTACCTCCTGGTTCTCATTGCATGTATACCTTCTGGTTACAGAACTCTATCAACCAGGCTGCTTTCCAATATAAGCCAGGATACCGCCATCCACATAAAGGATATGGCCGTTTACGGCATTTGATGCCTCAGAAGCAAGGAATACGGCAGGCCCTGTAAGCTCTTCCGGCTTTAACCAGCGATTTGCAGGTGTCTTTGCGCAGATGAACTGATCAAAGGGATGCCTGCTTCCATCCGGCTGAAGCTCACGCAGAGGCGCTGTCTGAGGCGTCTCAATGTACCCGGGTCCAAGGCCGTTGCACTGAATGTTGTACTGGCCGTATTCGGAACAGATATTCCTGGTAAGCATCTTCAGACCACCCTTTGCGGAAGCGTAAGCGGATACGGTTTCACGTCCCAGCTCAGACATCATGGAACAAATATTGATAATCTTGCCATGTCCCTTCTTAATCATAGAAGGAATCACTGCCTTAGACACAATAAACGGCGCGTTCAAGTCCACATCAATCACCTGACGGAACTGCTCCGCTGTCATGTCTGTCATAGGAATTCTCTTGATGATACCCGCATTATTTACCAGAATATCAATCACACCCACTTCCTTTTCAATCTGTGCCACCAAAGCATTCACTGCTTCTTCATTTGTCACATCACATACATAGCCGTGTGCCTTAATGCCTTTTTCCGCATAAGCCGCAAGACCCTTGTCCACCAGCTCCTGCTTAATATCATTAAAACAAATGGTTGCGCCTGCCTCCGCATATGCAGACGCAATTGCAAAGCCAATTCCATAAGATGCGCCTGTGATAAGCGCTACCTTTCCCTCCAATGAGAAGTTCGTAAATTCTGACATTTTCATTTCTCCTTTTCTTCTATAAATTATTCTGCCCTGCCGTGACTTTGAACATGCTTTTTACCCACTTTGATGACAAAGCCACAAAAAGACAGTTATTTCTTACGAATTTCTTACATCAAATCCTTCATTGCCACGCCGTCCATATCATCAAAATCCTGATTTTCTCCAACCATTCCCCAGATAAAAGTATATGCTCTGGAACCACATCCTGAGTGAATGGACCAGCTGGGAGAAATGACAGCTTCTTCATTTCTCATAACAATATGGCGTGTTTCATTGGGTTCTCCCATATAATGCATTACAAATGCGTCTTCTGGCATTTCAAAATATAAGTAAACCTCCATACGCCTGTCATGTGTATGACATGGCATAGTATTCCATACACTTCCGGGTTCCAGTTTGGTCATGCCCATTTCCAGCTGACAGCTCTCTACCTGCCCCGGCAGAATGTACTTGCAGATAACTCTGTGATTTGCGTCTTCCAGAGAACCAAGCTCCACTTTATTTTCGTCTTTCACAATTACAACACCTTCTTCAGGCGTTCCTTCCGGCTTGATAAGTACTGTGAGGCATGTTCTGTGGGCGGGTGCGGAGTTCAGATAGAATTTTGCCGGATGAGACACGTCATCACTGGAAAATACAATTTCCCTGGAGCCCATACCAATATACATGGCTTCTTTGAAACCTACCTGGTAGATTTTCCCGTCAACCGTAATGGTTCCCGAGCCTCCGATATTTATCACACCCAGTTCCCTTCTCTGGCAGAAATATTCCGCCCGAAGCTCGTCTCCAGCCGTCAAGGTAATCGGCTGTGTGGGCACTGCCGCTCCTGTAATAATTCTGTCAATATGGCTGTACACCAGTTTGATTTCACCTGGCACAAAAAGATTCTGAATCAGAAATTCTTCTCTCAGCCGCTCCGTAGTATAATGTTTCACATCTTTAGGGGATACTGCCGTTCTAAGTTCCACTTTTACGCCTCGCTTTCTTTATTTCTGTATTTTATGCCCCAGGATTTCAAACCAATCTCCCTATGACAAAAATCACGGGAAACCCATCCATACCACCCGATGCTGAAATAACAAAATGAGTTTTTACCCTGATTAGAATTTATTATAGCATACAATGGATGGTTTTACCATTAAATTTTCTTAAAATAATATCTCCTTCACATCATCTTCTATCAAATAGCACATTTCTTCGTGGGGATTCACATCCTGCGCAATCCGCCCTACTTCCAGTTTCATATACTTTAGTTCCGCATTGGCAAGCAGTATGCCTCTTCGGTCAAAAATCTCCGATGTTATCACCGAAAATTTTGGCGTGTCTTTCACCACAATTCCTCTGCCAAGCAAGTCCTCTTCATAAGGAACCGGTTTCCTGTATTTCACCTCCATGGACATGGTGACTCCGAAGACATCTTCAGACCCTTTTGCCCACATTGCCCGCAATCCCATTTCGTCCAGCATTGTGGCAATCAGGCCCCCATGAACTCTTTGCGGAAAACTTTGATGCTCACTGCGATACCGAAAAGGCGTCATAACACTGCCGTCTTCCATGTTGTAAAACTGCGCCCGAAATCCCACAGGATTGTCCATACCGCAGACAATGCACATTCTGCTGTTTCTCTGTTTGCTGATTACTTTCATATTATTTTTATTCCAGTTCCGTCTCTGCATTTCAGCGCGCTCTTCCTTATAATCTGTTTTCCCATTTTTGAAGGATGTTTTCGCAGCTGTCGACTTCTACTTCTTCCACAGCCGTTTTTAACTGTCCAAACAGTTCTTCCTGCCAGCCTGCATAGCAATATTGGTTCATATCCCGTATGACTTCTTCCATTTTATCCATATCCAGGTCTTCCAGGGCCACTCTCATCTGCAAGAAAAATTCACCCAGTTTTTCCTTAGAAATTTGTTCTTTTTCTTCCGTTTCCGCCTTTTCTTCACAGTATGGTTCCAGTATGGACAAATATCCTACATATTGAAGCAGCATTTCGTCAGTACGCCTGTGAATGAACTCCGAATCTCTTGCGTTTCCGGCCTTTTCCAGCGCAGCTGCTTTTTCTGAAAGAGAAATGGCGCCGATTTGCTTGGAGGAACTTTTCAAGGCATGCACTTCTATTGTATAACCGGCCCAGTCCTCCTGCTGCTCCATTGTCTTAATCAGCTCCGCCTTTTTTTCTATGGAGTGATAATATACTTTCAATACCGTCCAGAACAGATCCTCGCTCCCCAGGAATTTCAGCGCAAAGGACACATCCAGGTCGCCAACTTTGATATCTCCCACATTCTCTGTCTTCTTTCCGGACTGGCCCCCTATCACCCTCTGAATTTTCTCCGGCGGAAGCCACTGTTTTACTTTGGATACCAACATGCGGATCTCTATGGGCTTGGCAACGAAATCATTCATCCCCTCCCTGCAAAACATTTCCTTTGTTCCTTCGACGGCATTGGCTGTCAGGGCAATAATCGGCACATCATTATACTCCGGATGAAAACGCCGGATTATATGCGTGGTTTCCACTCCGTCCAGTTCCGGCATCATATGGTCCATAAACACAATATCATAATGGCGTTTGGTAATCTTATCCACAGCAGACTTGCCGCTGAGCGCCGTGTCAATCTTCATTTTCAAAGGCTCCAGCAGCCCCTCGGCCACAGTAAGGTTGACAGCATTATCATCCACAATCAATACTTCCGCTTCCGGCGCCACAAATTCAAAGGTCTTATCCATCTCATCGTCATCGTACTGCACCGCTTCTCCATTTAATATCATGGCAATGTTCAACACAAAGAGGGGCTTTTTCATCACAATAAGATTCGGAATGTCGTATTTGACATGATCATAAAAGTTAATGAGCAAAATACAGGTCATATCCGGACGGTTTCTGATAAACCCTTCCACCATTTCGGAAAACAGGGGATATTCCACGAAAAAGAATACCTTTCTGCCGCTGCTTTCTCCAGGAAGCACATTCAGGTCCCTCCAAGACTGCAATGTAATATATCCCACGCCCAGTTTGACCGCGTCGGAGCTTAGACTTTCCCGCACATAGGGATTGGATATCAGTCCCGCCATCACTTTTGTCTCCGGCTCTTTTACTGTGATACAAGGCGTTTCATCCACCACTTCCTGGGGCAGGATAAACGAGAACTGACTTCCCTTCTCATATTCGCTGTCCACCCAAATGTTTCCATTCATCAGGGTCAGCAGCTGCTTGGATATGGCGAGCCCCAGCCCTGTGCCCTCAATATTTCTGTTCCGCTTGCTGTCCACCTGCTGAAAAGATCGGAACAGCCGTGCTATGTCTTCTTTTTTGATACCAATTCCGGTGTCCTTTACAGCCACATGCATTTCTATCTCTTTCGGAGATACCTTCGCATAATCCATTTTCAGGATAATTTGTCCCCTTGTGGTGAATTTCGCCGCATTGTTGGCAAGATTAAGCAACACCTGCTTAATCCGAATGTTATCTCCAAAAAGTTTATTGGGAAGATTCGGCGTCACTTCCAGCACCAGCTCCACATCTTTCTCTTTCAGTCTGGTCTGAACAATGTTGGCCACATCGTATACCATGGACATGGGTTCATAATCCACGGGAATAATATCCATTTTCCCGGATTCTATCTTGGAAAAATCCAAAATGTCGTTGATAATCGTAAGCAGCGACTTTCCGGCTTCCTTAATCTGGTTGATATATTCCCTGGCCGCCGGAGGAAGCTCCTCACGCAGTGCCATTTCCGCCATCCCTATTACCGCATTCATTGGAGTTCTGATTTCATGACTCATATTGGCCAGAAAATCCGACTTCATATTGGCGGATTTTTCCACTTCTATATTGGCACGGTAAACAAGATTTTTATTATACGCCATATCGGAAATAATGTCCGCAATGATAGTCAGTATCTCACGGGCGTTGTCCACATCTCTCTGATCTTTCACTGGAATACCTGCCACGGCTCCCATACACTTTTCAGGATCTATGCCAACCTCAAGAACCACTTTACGCATGGATTCCAGATCCGGCTCCTTTGTCAGAACCTGCCCTCCGATAAAACAACCTATCATTTTATTCCCTGCCATAATAGGTGTGGCAAAATTTGTAAGCCCCATATGGCATGTATACAGGACGGATTTGCCCTGTTTTATGGCCATATCCATTCCCATTCTGTCGCATTTAACGCAACGCCTACACCCCTCCGGAGACTTCCTCATATACTCTCCACAGAATTCCGTAAATTTTGACACTTCTGTAACTATGTTTCCTTCTTCGTCCATAATCAGAGACGCAAGGCCCGTCATTTCGGAGAAATCATCCTGAATCCTCTGTAATGTATTGATATCAATCAAATCTTTTAACATCAACTCATCATCTTTATCCATCCTTCGATCCTCATTTCCATATTCTTAAAAAATTCCCCTTTACAACGGCCACAACCCTATCCGATTATCTTCCGAATGACATCCAGCAGTTTTTCACGGTCAATGGGTTTCAGCAGATACCCCTGTGGCTTCAGGGCAAGCGCTTCCTGAATCTTCTCCCGTTCTGATACCCCCGTCAAAAACACTACAGGTATATCTTCGGTAGCTGCATTTGCGCGCAGTTTCTCCAAAACTGCCGGCCCATTTTCCCCTGGCATTTCAAAATCCAGCAATATCAGGTCCGTTCTCTTTTTTTCAAGAAATTTCAGAGCAATCCCGCCATTTACCGCTGTCGCAATGTCATATTCACCGTGAAGATGCTCTTTAATCGTCTTCAACATCATGGGTGCGTCATCCACAACCAGAATATGTTTGCGCTTCGGCACTTTGTTTTCCTTCCTTACTTCTCCCTGCCCCAAATACTCATCAGAGGCAAATACTGCTCCTCCCACCGGATTCTTCCTCATAAAAGGCGGCATTTCCGAAAACAGAAAGCCCTCCTGCATATCCGCTTCATGAGCAGTGGGACGATGCCCTTCAAGATAGCTGCATAACTTTTTCCTTATCACGCTGGCAGACATAGGCTTTACTATGGTCAAATCGGCCACATTCAAAGCAATCCGATTAAATTCTTCACAGTCCTCTTCCGCGCCTACCAGAACAAAAGGGATTCTGCAATCGGATAATTTTTGTTTTATATTAACCATACGCACCATATTGTCCCGTGACTCATTGGCAATACAAAACACAAAAACATCGGGCAGAAAATATTTGATATGCCCAAGAATATCCCCATACCGATCGGAAGTCGTCAAAACTACAAAATCGTCATCCATCTGGTCAAAGAAATCACTGATTACCGAACCATTCTTTCCCATCAATAAAGCTTTGTGCTTCATAACCGCGCCCTCTTCTTTCCGCCGCCCGGTTCACAATCATATCCCGCCTGTGGACATGCCGCTTCCCGACCCACAGCTGTTTTTATTTTGCCAATGCCTGCGCACAGGCATTCTTCTATATATCATTTTACAACAAATCGCACAATACTTCAATCATAAAAAATTACCTAAAAGTTTCCAACATATTTTCTTTCCGCAAGGTCATACTAAGACCAAGATAAGTCGCAGCGAAACACTTAACCTTGATTCTCAAGATAAGTGCGGGCGGCACTTATCTTGAAGATAAATAGTTCACAATAAACGGAGGTGAAAAAGAAATGTCAGGAAACAGAAGCAATAGAGTAGAGGTACCCGAAGCAAAAGCAGCTATGGATCGTTTTAAAACTGAGGTTGCGTCCGAGCTGGGAGTAAACCTTAAGGAAGGCTACAACGGTGATTTGACTTCCCGTGAAGCCGGATCTATCGGCGGTGAAATGGTTCGTCGTATGATCAAAAAGCAGGAAGAACAGATGAAATAAGCATGTCAAGAGCACACTTCGTGCCTGAAAACCTGCTTTCATGCCAAGAGCCGGGGCAATTACTGCCCCGGCTCTTTATTTTCATACTTTTATTCACCAAAAACCGCGCGATAATCCGCCTGAAATTTTGAAATGCCCGCATCGGTGAGAGGATGTTTCACCATCTGTTCTATCACGCCATAAGGTACAGTGGCAATATCGGCTCCGGCAAGCGCGCAGTCTGTT
>CAJUGT010000088.1 GCA_910586435.1 uncultured Acetatifactor sp.
ATGATATTATATCACACTTTTCAAATTATGCACTATTTATTATTTGATGTACTAGATGCTATGGATGTTCCATCTTCCTTTAGCGAATCTAACGCCCTATACCAAAAATGATATCCATATACTTTTCCATTTTGATAGTGGAGAATTTCAAATCCCTCGTCTATGGCTCCTGTGTAATTCCAAAGCACAATTTCTTTTTCCCCATCCCCATCCATATCTACAATAGCAAACTTTTTTACTTTCGCCCCAGGCATTTCAGAAACTGTAAAAGTTTTCCAAATGTCCTCTATGTTCACCATATCCAGAAATTCCCCATCTTCACTGCTGTTTATAAAGTCCTCTTTCCCCAAAAGTATAGCTTTATAACTTTGTTCTGCCGAAAGCGTCAGACTTTCTTCTTCATTTGAAGCCGTTTCCTGCTGGCTACGGTTTTCTTCTGAAATAGACTGTAATGGTTCCTTGCTTGCTTTTGGTGTGGGCTGTGGCAGTTCTGTAGGTATCGGTGCATTCTGCTCCTTATTATCTTGCCCTTGCAACACAGAAGCACCTTTGTCATTAATTATGTCCTCTTTATTCGAGGTACAAGAACCCAGCAGGCACATCACAATCCCACCCAAAAGCAACACATATATGCGAGGGCATTTCACTTTGGATTTCATTTTTATTCCTCTCCCTTTGCTCTATTAAATGATAATCCTCTCGTTGTCATTCTGACCTTCATCATCAGTACTTACGCACAATATAAAATAGGGTAGGAAGATTCTCTGCCATATACGCCAGAAAATGTTCCTTTCGCCCTATGAACTTATATGCCCTTACAGTTTATTGTACCAATTATTTGCAAACTGAGCGCGTTGATTTATTATTGCGTCAGAGTCTGACGACCTTTCAAAATGATCATGAAACACTTTTGCCAATGTCCCCGCATCCAGTGTAGATTCCTTATACTGCGAAAAGGTCATTTTATAGTTAGTATGCCCACCACTTGTTGGCGCATAAAAAATTTTACTATTAGAGCAATCCCGCATAAGGAAATTCAGTTCAGCCTTCATTAATGTTACCGCATCACTATTTGTTAACCCGTTAGCCGCACTAACTGTTGCGGAAGTTATTATTGCTATATCTACTGCCCATGTAAGAATATAAGTAGCTGGTGTCCATTGCACTAAACCGTAACCCTTTGAAAGATTATCGGTTGCCTGCCATATTCCAGGGTTTAGCCCACTCTCTTGTTGCATATTACCCAGCACACCGCAAGCTGCTTGTTTTGTAAATCCTTGCTTTTCCAAAAATTTATAAATATATTCCGCATTTGATTCCATTTGAGCCTGAGTCAATGTTGAACTTGTTACACAAACCGATGCATAAGGAGTGCCAGATACATTAATTGGATACATTTTATAACCAAACAGATACCTCCAGATTGTCGAATTGACGACACCTGTATTGGTGAAGCCAACCTTTTCCCTGAAAATTCCTGCAATCTTCGCAGAGCCACTTCCAAACTTACCATCAATGTCAATAAACTCAAACTTATTAATCAAAAACTGCGCTGCCCTTCCTGCCTCGTTATAAGAACCTTCTTTCACCTCTACCACCAATGAAGGAAAAGTAGCACCCCCCACAATACCTTTCTCACTGGTAATATTGTGCGCTTGCTGAAAGCTTACCACTGCGCTATATGTACCAGTGCCAAAATTCCCATCAACATTCAGAGAAGCTCCATGATAATTTAACAGGCATTGTACTGCCGACACATTTGCGCCTTTATCGCCTTGTCGAACAAGTAGGCCAATACGCAATTCTTTCTTCTGGCATCGCCGCTTCCAGGCCTTTCATTTCCTCAACTGTTTCGTTTGTATCAAACATTTCAACTGTTTCATTTGTTCCCATAACTTGAACCCCTTTCATTTGTAACAAAGTTAACTGCAGTTATTCATTTTTCTAGGCACCTAAACAAAGTATATATTTACAATTCTATAATGTCAACATATTTTCTGATTATTTTGACTTAATGTTAAAATAAATGGAATAATCATATGCTAAATTATTGTTATCTGACCATTAAGCCTTTAATAATTTTTCTATATTCTTTAACTCTCCTTTTTTTTATACTCTTACCCCTTCCAAATTATGACCAAAATTTATTTTGCCGCATCGTCATAATCGAGTACAGGAGAAGGTTGTTCCCTTACTCGATTACACACAGGCGCCCAAAGAAAATAATTTGCCAATTTATGTCCATGATGATATAATGTGCTTACAATTGTCTTTCATGGGGAAAGGGTGTTTCTGCGGTATGGGGAGGTGTTTTGTGGGATTGGCGGAATTTGAATGGAAAAAAGAAGAAAAAATAGACGGGGTGATTTATGACATGTCGCCTTCACTAGGATACCGGTATGGGATTGTCAATGGAAATATTTATAGAATCATAGCAAATGGTTTGCGGAACAGTCTTTGCCTGGTGTTTATGGAGAATTTGGATTTCAAATACCATCCCAAAGAAAACGATGACTATTTGTGGCCGGATATTATGGTCATCTGTGACAGAAAATATTTGAAGGGAGGGGGTTACAGCGGAATTCCGAAATTCATAGCGGAAACACTGAGTCCGTCTACAGCCAAAAGAGATAAAACGGATAAGAAAAACATCTATGAAAAGGCGGGAGAGCTGCGGAAGGAAAAACTGATTTTTGAGTACGGAATATAGGACTATGTGAGTGGTAGTATTATTGTTGCCGCAAGCGAAGTGAACCGAACCGTAATATATTAACAAGCCATGGAAGCTTGGAGTGGTGAGATTGAGATGAATACTTTGTATGTATCGGATTTGGACGGCACATTGCTTCGATATGATGAGATATTGTCTCCCTATACCATAGGGGTGATTAACCGGCTGATAGCGGATGGAATGATATTTTCCTATGCGACGGCAAGATCTCTTATTACATCCAAAAAGGTGACAAAGGGATTAGAGGCCAGGATACCGCTGATTGTGTACAACGGAGCCTTTGTGATTGATAATGTCACGGAGGAAATACTGCTTTCCGCTTATTTTGATCAAAAAGTGGACGGGCTGTTTGAAGATCTGTTTCGGCATGGAATTTATCCTATTGTATATTCCCACAGGGATGGGGCGGAAAAGTTTTCTTTTATCAGGGAACATTGCACGGTGGGGATGGAGGATTTTCTGCGTACCAGAAAGGGAGATATCAGGACAAATCCTGTTATGACCAGGGAAGATCTGACCAAGGGAAGCAACTTTTATATCACATGCATTGACACACCGGAAAAACTGAAACCAATGTATGAAAAATACAGGGAAGAGTTTCACTGTGTTTATCAAAAAGACATATACACCAATGCCCAATGGCTGGAAATCATGCCGGCCGCCGCATCCAAAGCAAATGCCATATGCCGGCTGAAGGAGCTGCTGGGATGTGACAGGGTCGTTGCGTTCGGGGATGGCAAAAATGATATAGATATGTTTGAGATTGCGGATGAATGCTATGCGGTGTCAAATGCGGCAGAGGAACTGAAAGCCATTGCAACAGCGGTTATCGAAAGCAACCAGAACGACGGAGTACCCAAATGGCTGGAAGAAAATGTGGGGCGCAAAAGTGCAGAGACAGGAACAAGTTCCCGCAAGCGGGAACTGGAACAAAAAACAGTCTCGGAACGAACAGTCTCGGAACGGGGGTGCAATGTGTCTTTCAGACACAGAGAAGGGTTTTCAGACGCATCAGCGGCTGAATAACCCTTCCCTAGTTGGGGCACCGAAGTGTAGAGACCGGAACAAGTTCCCGCAAGCGGGAACTTTAAATAGGAGGACAAACATGCGATATAGGAGATTGGGCAAAACGCAGGTTCTGGTAAGCGAGATAGGGCTGGGGGCGGAATGGCTGGAACGGATGGATGCGGAAGGGGTAAGGGCAATCATAAAGACCTGTGAAGCGCAGGGAATCAATATCTTAGATTGCTGGATGTCTGAACCAAATGTGAGGACGGCAATCGGAGAAAGCATTCGGGATTCCAGGGAGAAATGGTATATTCAGGGGCATATTGGCTCTACGTGGCAGGATGGGCAATATGTGCGCACCCGTGAAATCTCCAGGGTAAAAGCGGCTTTTGAAGATTTGCTTGCCAGGCTGGGGACGGATTACATAGATTTTGGTATGATTCATTATGTGGATTCAGAGAAGGAATGGGAGGAGATTGTAAAAGGCCCGTTTATGGAATATGTCCATGAATTAAAGGACAAGGGTATCATAAAGCATATAGGTCTCAGTTCCCATAATCCCAAAGTGGCGAAGCTGGCAGTACTTTCCGGGGAGATAGAAATGATGCTGTTCTCCGTGAATCCTGCATTTGACCTGATGCCTCCCACGGAGAATCTGGATGATTATTTTGCGGAACATTATGATGAGTCCCTTGCGGGTATGGACCCGGAAAGGGCGGAATTATACAGATTGTGTGAGCGGCAGGATGTGGGAATGACGGTGATGAAGGGATTTGCGGGAGGGCGTCTGTTCAATGAAAAGGCATCCCCCTTCGGGGTGGCGCTCACTCCTGTCCAGTGCATTCATTATGCGCTGACCAGGCCTGGGGTGGCAAGCATTATGGCCGGATTCTCGGAACCGGAACATGTGACGGAGGCAGTGAGATATGAAGATGCCACAGAAGAGGAGAAGGACTATGCCAGTGTGCTGGCATCCGCCCCACATCATGCTTATAGTAAGAAATGCATGTATTGTAATCACTGTAAACCCTGCCCCGCAGGCATTGATATCGCCATGGTGAATAAGCTCTATGATTTGGCGACAATGCAGGAAGCTGTACCCTCCTCGGTTCAGGCCCATTATGAGGCGCTGGAGAAAAAAGCTTCCGACTGCATTGGCTGCGGCGGCTGTGAAACCAGATGTCCTTTTGGAGTGGAAATAGTGGAGAGGATGCGCAAGACAAAAGAATTATTTGAGAAAAATATGTAGGGGCACCGAAGTGCAGAGACCGGAACAAGTTCCCGCAAGCGGGAATTTTAAATAGTCCAGCTAAGAAATGTCAAGAGGAAACTTAAAAACAGTCTCGGAACGGGGGTGCAATGTGTCTTTCAGACACAGGGAAGAAATTTCAGACACGAAAGTGGCTGAAGATTTCTTCCCTGGTCAGGGCACCGTAGTGCAGAGACAGCACTGGAATAGGAGGAAGAAAAGATGATTGGTCCTAAAAATGATGATGTTATGAAGATTGTGGAACTGTTGGAAAAAGAAGGCCGGTTTTCCGGGGAGGAAGTATCACTCATAGAGGAGTATTTAAGCGGGGAAGTGGGTGACGAGGTTCTTGAGAAGTTTGCGTACAGGGATTTGGAAGGTATGGACTGCATAAACAAATTGCAGAACTTCTATTTCAATATGCTTACACAGGGAAAAGAAAATGAGGCCAGAAAGATTGAGAAGCTTTTCTTTACCATCGGAGAGGCCAGTTCCTATGAACTCTTTTATCTGCTTTATCAATGGAAAGAATATTCAGTGATGCTGGAGCCTGCGAAAAAAGCGGCGGTTCACGCTGCGCTGATTGGCAAACAGGGGCATCACTTTACCACAGGTAATTTTGAGCGTTTGGTAAGATATGCGAAACATAGCCCGGAAAATCTGAAGAAGGCCATGGAGTATCGTGGCAACAAAAACCCCAATGGTTTGCTTGTATTGTTGACGGCGTATTTTTACACGAAGTATTCTAAGATAGAAGGGGAGAGAAGGCCGGATGAGGAAGACATGTCCTTGATGGGACAGTATGAAACGTTGGTGGTAGAGCGTATTCCTGATATGTTTATCGGCAATGTATCGGCTCAGGAGATGGATGAAATCAAGGCTGCGGTTGCCGAGGACAGGGTGGATGACCATATTTTGAATCTGGCAGGCAGCAAAAACCAGATGGAATGGGATTTTGTGCGCATACTTTCAGTCTGCTCTTTTGTAAATTTCATGCTGTCGTCCAAGTTGAAAAATGTGGTGACAATTTGTCTTGCGGTTGATTCTGACAGCACATTGGATTGTCTGGAAGCAATGGATCTGAGGTGTGATTTAAGCAGGCTGGCTGGCAGTTTTGACAGGGTCTTTCGCCTGGAACCCAAAAATTTTATCCAATGGGCGGCAGAGTCCAGCAAACTGAAAGTTCTGAAAGAGCAGTTTTTAGCTAATGAGGATAGCTACATTGAGTATATGGACTCCGCTGATTTTGATACCTATAATAAGATGGCGACCATAGGGAAGAAGATAAAACCGGAATTGTTCCAGGAGAGATTGGATGGAGAGTGTTTCAGACAACAGTCCAAATTGATTGACACATTTGTAAGCTGTGCCGGCCGATTGGCGACGGCGGATGACATCAGGAAATATTTGAGCGGCAGGAGCGGCATTGAGCATGTATATGCATGCGCAGATGTGCTGAAGGATAGCTATTATTGGGCCGGCAATGCCTATAGGGTGCTGAAATCTTACCAGAAGAATTATGGATATGATGCCCTGAGCAACCGTTGTGACGCGCTGCTGCTGGCAAGCAATGGATATTCTCTTTATCAGGAATTTGTTGCGGATAAGATTAGCAAGGTGGATAAGGACAATGTAAAGAGGGTATTTGCCGTGGCGGAAGCGGAGGGCCTGAGCCTGGAGTATCAGCTGCGGGGATATTCCTATATTCATGAATCCGGTTATAATGATGAGTATGTGAGGGAATTTGAAGATGCGGTAAAGGACGTATTCAGGGAATACCTTAAGACAAAACGGGAAGAGGTTCTGTCTGCTTTTAAAGAGGCGGAAAGTGTGGGCAGGTGTTTTGGCATAAGTGTTATGGCGGAGCAGGCGGAGGAGAACAAGGAAACCATACTGAACTTTGCGCAGGATACGGCCAAATCAGTAAAAGAAAAATTGCTGGAAGTGCTGTATGAACAAAAGGGCTGGGAAGAGGATGTTGTCAAGTTGCTTGCCTCAAAGAAGGCAGCGGTGAGAGAGATTGGCATACGTGTCCTGGCAAAATGGGCGGAGGAGACTGGCAAATCCGAAACTGACAAGACATTGTCGGAAAAGTATGTTTCTATTTTGTCTCAGGCGATGGAAACGGAAAAGAATATGAAAGTCAGGACACTTCTGGAAAGTGTACTGCATATGAGTCCGGAGGCATTAGAAGAGGGCAAACCTGTCACACAGGAGGATTTGGTGAAGGAACTTCATAAAGGCAATAAGAAACGCTCTCTGGCCTGGGCATATGAGACTCCTTTCTCCAAGGTACATAAAAAGGATGGTACAGAAGCAGGAGAAGAGTACTTGCAGGCAATTTTCCTCTGCTATTCTTCCATGGCGCCCTGCGGTGTAAGTCAAAGCGCAGTTTCTCTGGCAAAGGAACTGGATGAAAGGGAATTTGCGCTCTATGTGAATGAGCTTTTTGATAAATGGATGGAGACAGGAGCGGAATCCAAAAAACGGTGGGTGCTTTATGCCGCGGCAATTCATGGCGGAGATGAAATCGTAAGGAAGCTCCACCGCCAGATTCAGGAATGGCCCCAGGCCGCTAGAGGAGCCATTGCGTCGGAAGCAGTCCAGGCGCTTGCCTTAAGCCCACGTCCGGAAGGACTTCTGATTGTGGACGGAATATCCAGAAAATTTAAGTTCAAGCAAGTAAAGGCGGCAGCGGTAAAAGCTTTGGAATTTGCTGCATCCCAATTGGGAATCACCACCGAGGAATTGGCGGACAGGATTGTGCCCAATCTGGGATTTGATGAAAATATGCAGCGTATTTTTGATTATGGGGAGCGTAAGTTTACCGTAACCATAACCACGGCGTTGGAGATAGAGGTATTTGACGCAGGCGGCAAGAAGTTAAAGAATCTGCCTGCCCCGGGCAAGAAGGATGATGAAGCCAAAGCGGCTGCGGCGTATGAAGAGTTCAAGCAGATGAAGAAACAGATGAAGACCACGGTTTCCAGCCAGAAAATGCGTCTTGAAATGGCTTTGTCCACAGAGCGGAAGTGGAGTGTGTACTCTTGGAAAGAACTGTTTGTGAAGAATCCGATTATGCATCAGTTTGCCATTGGATTAATCTGGGGTGTGTATGAGAATCAGAAGCTGGTATCCAGTTTCCGATACATGGAAGATGGTTCCTTTAATACGGAAGAGGAAGAGGAATTTATACTGCCCGAAGAGGAGGAAGAGATTCGTCAGGAGGGCCAGAATCAGTCCGCAGGCCAAGTAATTGGCCTTGTTCACCCAATCGAGTTGTCAGAGGAGTCTCTGAAGACATGGAAGGAACAACTGGAAGATTACGAAATCAGCCAACCGATAGAACAGCTTGACAGGCAGGTATATTACAGGACGGAAGAGGAAGAAAATCAGAAGACATTGGAACGCTTTGGCGGTATGATTATCAATGACCTGTCCCTGATCGGAAAAATGACATCGCAGGGATGGTATAAGGGGTCTGTTGAGGATGGAGGCGCATTCTATTGCTTTTACAGGGAGGATAAGGAACTTGCTTTGGGCGCAGTGCTTTATTTCTCCGGATGTTATGTGGGCGGATTTAACGAGGATGTGACAGTGCATGAGGTCAGGTTCTTCAAGTCAGGAGATTTTTCCACATGGAGTTATGACCAGAGTGTTGATCGCAAGTCCTGCCAGCTGTCAGAGATACCGGAGAGGTATTTCAGCGAGATTGTGTTGCAGGTTACAAAAGCCACAGCTTCCAGTACGGAGAGAAATGAAAACTGGAAGAAGAGCAGATAATACGGAAGAGTAATACAGAAAAGTAATATAGAAAAGTAATATAGAAAAGTAATATAGAAAATCAGGCCCCTGCCTGAAAGGATACCAGTAAGGCGGGGCGGTCTGGAAAGGAAAGCCAACGGGAACAGTAGCGCAGCGGGTGACCTGGAAAGGAAAGCCAATAGAAACAGGACGCAGCGGATGACCTGGAAAGGAAAGCCAACGGGAACAGGACGCAGCGGATGGTCGTCTGGAAAGGAAAGCCAACGGGAACAGTAGCGCAGCGGATGACCTGGAAAGGAAAGCCGACAGAAACAGGACGCAGCGGATGGCCTGGAAAGGAAAGCCAACGGGAACAGGACGCAGCGGATGGTCGTCTGGAAAGGAAAGCCGACGGAAACAGTAGCGCAGCGGAGAAGAAAGGAGCCGGACATGGAACCGATTTTGGTAGGCAGCCTTGATATTGCGAAGGCAGGAAAGAATTGCAAGGTATTGCTGGGGGACATTAATGGGGATGGACGTATGGAGCTGGTATGTATCCAGGCAAACGGGGGCATTGACGCACGTTATGTCCCTTATGAGGTGGTCTGTGTGACGGCATTTTCCCTGTCAGGAGAACTGCTCTGGCAGACAGGAACACCTGTGGAAGAACCGGGAGGCTTTGGGGCGGATTTTCCCGCCCAGATCTTCGACATAGACGGCGACGGAAGACTTGAGGTTTTGACGGTAATGGAAGGGAAATTTCGTCTGCTTGACGGTGCGGATGGCAGTGTCAAAAAGGAATTTTCTCTGCCTGACAGCATGGCCCATGACTGTATAATCATAGCGAATTTGTCTGGAAATCCCACCCCCAGGGATGTGATTTTGAAGAACAGGTATTATGATATGTGGGCAATGGATGAGAATTTCAATTTGCTTTGGAAGCATCACGGCAATATCGGCCATTTCCCGCTGGCATATGATATTAACGGGGACGGCAGGGATGAGGTAATGGCAGGTTACGACCTGCTGTCTGCCGACGGAGAGATAATGTGGTCCTGTCAGGATTTGGAGGACCATGCGGACTGTCTGTGGGCAGGAGATGTGAACGGAGATGGAAAACCGGAACTTTGTGTGGGCGGAAGCGTTACCTGTCTGTATGATGGGGAAGGTAAAGAACTGTGGCGTTATGACGGTTCTATTGAATCCCAGCATGTGGCATTGGGGAAGTTTCTGCCGGATGCCCCCGGGCTTCAGGTGGCGGGGCTTGACAGGATTGTTCGGGGAGACGGTTATAAGGGACAATGGAACGGCAGGGACGGCATGTTTTTGCTTGACTGTGGCGGCAGGGAAGTCTGGAAGGAGGACAGAAAGACTCCTGGATGGCTTACAATTGTAAATACCTATCGCAACTGGAACGGAGAAGGAAAAGATTACATTCTGGCATATCGAAGGGGAGGCGGAGTGAAGCCGACTTTATATAACGGGAAAATGGAAGAAGTTGTAATTTTTCCTGAAGACGGATATGTGATAAGCGGAGACTTGTTTGGAAGGAATTGTGAGGACGCCGTTATCTATTCAGAGGGAAGAGTATGGATTTATTCCGGCCAGCCCTATGACCTGTCTGAGAAACCTTCCGGGAAGGCGATTCCCCAGGAGGGAAAGCTGTATCGCTCCACCCTGTATCCGGGATGTGTCTATGAAATGAAAGTAGTTTAGCCAGGGGATTGTGTCCGTGTGCATAAATCAAAAGCCGCGTCATCAGGCGCGGCTTTTGGCATGTTATATGATATGATTTTCTTTTTCAAATTTATCTAACGCAGCCCGAATTTCAGCAAGCTCTTTTTTGGAGGTCTCAGGATCTTTGTTCATCCGAAGCAGACACATGCATAAGTCCGCTTTTGAAATGAGGTCATTGACCTCGCAAAAATCCTTTACCATGTTTTCCGTAAGGAATTCCTGGGCATGTTTTGTGGCCCGATAAGTACGGCAGATAACCTTGCCGCTGTGTCCTATGCCAGCTACTTCAATGAGACCTTCCCTTAAGAGTTTCGCAAGGGAAGCGGCGGTAGTGCTTTTTACCAGGGAAGGCTTGGCATTTAGAACGTCGGGCAGTGCCATAGGAGTTTCCGAACGCAATATTAATTTTAGAACTTCCAGATCTTTGGGATTCATAATTCATAGGCTCCTTTCGTAGTAATTTCTGCTTGCGTTTCGTATGAGCGATATAAGAATTTGGATCTGAACTGTTACTATTATCTATGTAAAAATTCATTTTGTCAAGTAATAATTATGCCGCGACAAGATTAATAACGGTAGGGTGGTAACAGTTTATTCAATGATATCCTGTCCTGTTTCATAGCGCATTTTGTCTATAAATTGTTCCGGGTTCTGTTCCATTCTCACCATGGTGTCAAAGGCAGAGAGAACCAGGCGGGGCTGTCTGTATCGATTCATTTCATCCGGGCGGTCCATGTATAGTTTAAAATGGTCCACCTGCCACACCAGCACATCGGCCAAAGTGTACCCGGCCACCTTATATTGGCATAAAAAGGCGCCATAATCATGGTAATATGCCAATTCCCGCAGGAGTCCTTCCGATTGTCTGATTCCCTGCCAGAGTTTTTCCCCGCAGGTATCTTCTCTGCCGGCCTGGGCTGCCAGGGAATATATGAAATTCTGTAATGTGGTCAATGCCTTATCCAATTCTGTCTGCTGTTCCATTTTATACTCCTTACCTGCTTTGACGGGTATATCATTTTCTATGTACTCCAACATAAAATGATTGATTTTGAGCGTATTCGCAATTGTTTTCCTGTTAGCGCAAAGAGAAAAGAAAGCGCCGGAATATGTAAAAATTCACATTTCCTGACGCTTTCCTTCAGCAGGGGAAGAGAGGCTCGAACTCCCGTTTACGGTTTTGGAGACCGCCGCACTACCACTGTACTATTCCCCTATCCTTCAGCTTTTCGCTGACAAAAGTTATTATAGCACAAGTACATGGGAATAATCAAGTACATTTTTAAAATTTTACTGTACTTTTTAGGAAAGTGTGGTAAAATAAAAATACATATGTGTCACTTTTGCGGAGAAAGGGTCATAAATCGACTTGAGAAATCTCCATGGAAGACGGATTCCGCAAGGCAGCAATGGGGCATACAGGCTGTCCTTGCTGGTTTGTGCGCAAAAATGAGAGTACCTTTTAGTGTTTAAGCAGCAGGGCGGGGCCAGACCGGACCGGACACATTGGAATATGAAGTGATTTTTAGAAAAAAGACAGATTGAAGGTAGGTGTTAAATGATGCAGGTGACAGAGTATCGTCATAAGATGATAGAAGAATATAAGCAGGCGGCGACGCCGCTGTTCAAGTATGTGCCCTGGCTGGAGAAGAATTCCGGCCGGCCTGGGAGTACAAGTTATCGCGGGCAGGGAGTTACGGAGCATTCGATGAGTTTTCCGGTCTATGACGCTACATTGATGAGTTTCATCAAGGAAGCCTCCGCTTCAAGCTTGATGGATCGGAATTATAATTATGTATTTACCCGTAAAAATATTAAGAACCATGAGCAGGAAAGGAAGATGATTGCGGCGGCAGGTGTGAAGGACTGGGATACCCTGAGAGGAATTCTGTCAAAATATGTCCTGGGAGGCCGGGTCAGAAGTATTCTGTGGAGCGAGGGTTTGCAGGAGAGGATTTACCTGCTGGTGCTGGAACAGATGCGCAAAATTATAGAATATTGGGATAAGCCCCTGGAGGCAGGATAACTGTGACAGTTTGGACGGAGCATTGAACTGTTATGGATAGATACAGACATTGGACTTATGAGGCCTGGTGGTACGGATAACGGAATGGAGTATGACATGGGAGATAAATCGGTACAGAAGAAGAAATTTATATTGGAGACGGCGAGAAAAGTGTTCATGGAGAAGGGATTTAAGAAAGTTACCATGAAAGACATCGTGGATGCCTGTGAAATTAGCAGGGGCGGTCTGTACCTGTATTTTGAAAGTACCAGTCAAATATTCCTGGAGGTGATGAAGCTGGAAAGTCAGGAGGCGGATGATGTGTTCTCCGACAGTATTGCGGAAGACGCCACACCCGCTGATATTCTGATTTTATTTTTAAGGGAACATAAGAAGGAATTGCTCCGAAAGAACGATACACTGACACAGGCGATTTACGAATTCTATTTCCAGAATCAACTCAGCAAGAAAGATAATATATTAAAGAAGCAGTTTGATTCCGCAGTGAAGATAATTGAAAAGCTCATAGAAGCGGGCGTGGAAAGCGGAGAGTTTTGCTGCGAAGATTGTATGGGTACGGCCAGAAATATTATGTTTGTGCTGGAAGGACTGAAGATTTCCGCCCAGACCATTGGCATAACAGCGGAGACGGTGGAGAGAGAGATTCGTTTTATTCTGAAGTCGTTGGGAACAAAAGAGGAGAGATTGGAAACATTGTAAAGGTTCTGTTAAATTTATATACGGAGGTGCAGGATGGGAAGAGTCAGGCGTATTTATGTGGAGAAGAAAGAACCATATGCAGTAAAGGCAAAGGAACTGCGGGAGGAGATTGAGAACTTTCTCGGAATTCCCACGGAAGGGGTGCGGATATTCATTCGCTATGATGTGGAGAATATTTCCGATGAGGTTTTTGAAAGTGCCTGTAAGTCAGTGTTTTCTGAGCCGCCGGTGGACAACCTGTATTATGAAGAGATTGAGATTCCGGAAGGGGCAAGGGTGTTCTCAATGGAATTTTTGCCGGGGCAGTTCGATCAGCGGGCAGATTCCGCAGTGCAGTGCGTAAGGTTTTTAAAAGAGGACGAAGAACCCGTGATTCGCACGGCAGTTACCTATATGATTCTTGGGAATATTGCGGAGGACGACTTTGCCAGGGTGAAGTCTCATTGTATCAATCCGGTAGATTCCAGAGAGACGGACGGCGTGAAACCGGATACTTTGATTACGGTTTTTGAGGAGTCTGCGGATATAGTCATTCTGGACGGATTCGCGCAAATGGAGGAGGAACCTTTGCGCAAACTCTATGATTCCCTGTCCCTGGCTATGACTTTCAAAGATTTTCTGCATATTCAAAACTATTTCCGGGATGAGGAGAATAGAGATCCGTCCATGACTGAAATCAGGGTATTGGATACCTATTGGTCGGATCATTGCAGGCATACCACATTTTCCACAGAATTATCGGAGGTGGAATTTGGAGAAGGATATTATTCTGAGCCTATGAAAAGGGCATATCAGAATTACATGGATACCAGGGAGGAAATTTATGCTCACCGGGCCGGGAAAGATAAATTTGTATGTCTGATGGATCTGGCTTTAATGGCCATGAGGAAGCTGAAGAAGGACGGCAGGCTGAAGGATATGGAGGAATCCGAGGAAATCAATGCCTGCTCCGTAGTGGTGCCTGTGGAAATGGATTACGGAGATCATAAGGAGACGGAGGAATGGCTGGTATTTTTTAAGAACGAAACCCACAACCATCCTACGGAAATTGAACCTTTTGGAGGAGCGGCCACCTGTCTGGGCGGCGCTATCCGTGATCCCCTTTCGGGAAGAGGGTATGTATACCAGGCCATGCGTGTTACCGGCGCTGCCGACCCCACCGTGCCGGTGACTGATACCCTGAAGGGCAAGCTGCCCCAGAAGAAACTGGTTCGTGGAGCGGCAAATGGTTATTCTTCCTATGGCAATCAGGTAGGACTTGCGACGGGGCTTGTAAAAGAAATTTATCATCCGGGCTATATGGCAAAAAGAATGGAGATAGGGGCCGTGATGGGAGCGGCTCCCAGAAAAAATGTCATCAGAGAGACTTCCGCCCCCGGGGATGTCATTATTTTGCTGGGGGGACGCACCGGAAGGGATGGCTGCGGCGGCGCCACAGGGTCTTCTAAGGTACATACTGAGCAGTCCATTGAGACCTGCGGAGCGGAAGTGCAGAAGGGCAATGCGCCTACGGAACGTAAGATACAGAGGTTATTCCGCAGGGAAGAGGTCAGCCGCATCATTAAGAAATGTAATGATTTTGGCGCTGGCGGCGTATCCGTTGCCATTGGGGAACTGGCCGACGGTCTGGAGGTTGATTTGGATAAGGTTCCCAAGAAATATGCCGGGCTGGACGGCACGGAGCTTGCCATTTCCGAGTCACAGGAACGCATGGCGGTGGTAGTGGACCCCAAGGATGTGGAACAATTTCTTGGCTATGCCGCAGAGGAAAACCTGGAAGCGGTAGCAGTGGCAACAGTCACGGAAGACCCCAGGCTTGTACTGTGCTGGCGGGGCAAGAAAATCGTGGACTTGAAACGGGCGTTTTTGGATACCAACGGAGCACATCAGGAGGCTGCCGTGAAAGTTGAAATTCCTGATGAAAATGAAAATTATTTTGATGCGTTCGCTGTGCCCGCCGTGGGGGAAGAATTGGAGGCAGGGGATGTGAAGGCCGCATGGCTGACGCTTCTGAAGGATATCAATGTGTGTTCTCAGAAGGGGTTGGTGGAAATGTTCGACTCTTCTATCGGAACGGGCAGTGTGCTGATGCCTTATGGAGGAGAGTATCAGCTGACAGAAACTCAGACCATGGTAGCAAAACTGCCTGTACAGAAGGGAAAAACAGATACCGTCACCATGATGAGTTTTGGATTTGATCCCTATCTGTCGTCCTGGAGTCCCTATCATGGGGCAATTTACGCAGTGGTGGAGTCCATGGCAAAGATTGTGGCATCGGGTGGTGATTATACCGGAATACGCTTTACCTTCCAGGAATATTTCCGCAGGATGACAGAGGAACCTTCCCGCTGGAGCCAGCCGTTTTCAGCGCTGTTGGGGGCATATGACGCCCAGATGGGCTTTGGCCTGCCATCCATCGGCGGCAAAGACAGTATGTCAGGCACATTCAATGATATTGACGTGCCGCCCACCCTGGTGTCTTTTGCGGTGGACATTGCGAAGCATCAGTATATTGTGACACCGGAATTAAAAGATCCCGGAAATGTGCTGGTACGTATGAAGATAGAAAAGGATGAATATGACCTGCCCATATACGAGGATGTAGCGGAGCTGTATGAGTTTATTACCTATTTGATGGAGGGATGGATGGTGGTTTCCGCCTATGCGCTGGATTCGAGAGGTGTAGCTGCGGCGGTGTCCAAAATGGCCTTTGGAAATAAGCTGGGAGTGGAGTTTGAGGAAGATCTTTCGCCGGAGGAGCTGTTTGAAAATGCTTTGGGAGACATTCTGGTGGAAGTGGTGGACGATAAGCTTCCCGTTATTATGGCATCGGAACATAGTTGTGATATCATTGGCACTGTGACGGAGGAACCTGTCTTTCAGTATGGCGATGTGACTATTACCATGGACGAGGCGCTGGATGCCTGGTCTTGCGGACTTGAAAAAGTATTTGCCACCAAAGCGGGAAAGGATTCCAGTCCTGTCAAAAGTGAGTGCTACAAAGCGGACAAAATCTATGTGTGCAGGAACAAGGTAGCTAAGCCCACAGTGTTTATTCCGGTGTTTCCCGGAACAAACTGTGAATATGACAGTGCCAGAGCGTTTGAGCGGGCAGGGGCAAATGTGGTAACGAAAGTATTCCGTAATCTGACCACGGAGGATATACGTGACTCTGTGGAGGAATTTACTTCCGCCATAAAAGGAGCGCAGATTATTATGTTTCCCGGAGGCTTTTCCGCAGGGGATGAACCGGACGGAAGCGCGAAATTTTTCGCAACGGCCTTCCGCAATGCCAAAATGGAAGAGGCCGTGAGAGATTTGCTTGAGAAAAGGGATGGTCTTGCGCTGGGGATCTGCAACGGATTCCAGGCCCTGGTTAAGCTTGGGCTGCTGCCCTATGGAGATATTGTGGGTCAGAAAGAAGATTCTCCCACTTTGACTTTCAACACGATTAACAGGCATATCTCCAAAATGGCGTATACGAAGGTGGTATCCAATAAATCTCCCTGGCTTCAGGAAGCGGTGTTGGGAGAAGTCTATTGCAACCCGGCTTCCCATGGGGAAGGGCGTTTTGTAGCGCCGGAAGAATGGCTTCGTAAGCTTTTTGCCAACGGGCAGGTTGCGACCCAGTAC
>CAJUGT010000089.1 GCA_910586435.1 uncultured Acetatifactor sp.
TCTTAACAACTCTGATATCTTATCATATCTTTTTTTGTTTGTCAACTACTTTTTTTATTTTTTTTAATTTCTGTTATCAAGCTTTCTTGCTTGCCCGACAACAAAAGATACTATATCACAACATTTTACAACTGTCAACAACAATTTCCACTTTTTTGTAATTTTTTTTAAAGCTCACTTTGATTGTATCCAGAGACTTATGTATGGCTGTTTCACCTGCCTGTCAGAAGAGACGGCAGGCAAGGCAAAAATGCCATCCTTCACAGGCGAAGCGGAATATTACATATTATCTACCTCTAGCCTTATGGGATATACTTTTGAATTTACTTTTATATCAAGGCGAAGGGATGTAATGCTTTCCGAAATCGTTTCGTCCATTTCCACAACCAACACGGCTTTGGCACTGCCCCCTGCCGGCAAAGTCTCCTTAAAAGATGACAATTCATCTAACAGCATTGCCCTAAGGGCCCTATGAGTGTAATCATCATTTACTGTAACTCCATAAATAGCGTCAGTGGACAATAAATCAATTGTCTGATCCTGTTCCGTCGTATTCGCCACAAGGAACTCCAGAACCAGTAATTTCTTGCCTGCGGAAGCCGGCAAAACAAAACCGCTCAATTCACTTTCCTCCGGGTATTGTCCGCAAAACTTCTGCCCTAAAAACATAATGGACACCCCCTCCGGCACTCCCAATGCTTCCTCCATGGTATAGGTTTTTTCAGTCTGTTCAGAATGATTCACATCTTCCTTATTGTCATCCTGATTTTGTTCTCCAGATGATTCCGGCCCTGTGGGTGCTTCCGTAGCAGTCGGCGGCACCGGCTGCGTGAAATCCATCTCCCCCAATTCCACCAGCCTGCTCCTGTGGTTCGCTTCATATTTCATTATGGTCGCCACCACATATTCCTCGATAATCTTAGTCTGATCCTGTGTCATTGTCGGAATCTGATTTGTGGCACATCCGGTTGTCCCAGTCATGATAACCGCCATTGACAAAAACGCTGCCACATTCTTATTTATTCTCCTCATATTTACCTCACCACATAATCCGTGTTTTCTGTTCATTCAAAATAATACACCCTATCTTTTCCGGAAACAAGCCCCAAAATATTACACAACCATATAGTCCGCATATTTTTCCGCATCGCTTTTGTGACAGTTTACTCGAATTCTGACTCCGTCTTCTCTGTATTCCTGTTCCAGGACCATAGCGTTTTCCATAAAATAAGATATAATGTTTCCCTTGTCATATGGAACAAGCACTTCTTTTTCCACACACTCAGCATATACAGTATCCAAAATCATCTCCCGAAGTTCCTTCACTCCTGTACCGGACGCCGCAGCCATATAAATTCGTCCGTCCTTCACCTTTGGCAAACCTTCCATATGGCATAAATCCGCTTTGTTATAGACAATAATCTGAGGTATATGACCGGCACCCAACTCCTTCAAAGTGTCTGCGGTTACATCCATATGCTGCCTGTGATGTTCGTCGGAAAAATCCACTACCTGAATCAGTAAATCCGCATATTTCACCTCTTCCAGCGTAGAACGAAAAGCCTTTACCAGATTATGAGGCAACTTATTAATAAATCCCACCGTGTCCACCAGAAAAAACGGCCTCGATTCCCTTCCCTCAGAACGCATACAGCGCACACTGGTTTCAAGAGTCGCAAAAAGCATATCCTGCTCTAAAACCGTTTTATTGCTGTTCTCCCCATACAGTTCTACCATCCGATTTAAAATTGTTGATTTCCCGGCATTTGTATATCCAACCAAAGCAACTTTGGGTATTCTAGACTTGTTTCGCTGCCTGCGCATGGTCTCCCTGTTTCTTGAAACAGCTTCCAATTCCTTTTTCAATTCACTTATGCGATGTTCTATTTTCCTTCTGTCCAGCTCAAGTTTTGTCTCACCGGCACCTTTATTACTTAATGTGCCTCCTCCCTTACCTCCGGTTCCCCCCTGACGACTCAGATTTTCCCGCATTCCCACCAGCCTTGGCAATATATATTGCAGCCTTGCCGTCTCCACTTGCAGTTTGGCCTCTTTTGTCCTTGCTCTGATGGCAAAAATATCCAATATCAGATTTGTTCTGTCCAAAACCGGCAGCTCCAATTCACGCCCTAAATTGCGCACTTGTGACGGCGAAAGAGAATTATCGAAAATCACTTCTTCCGCTTCACATTGTACGGCATACTCCTTTACCTCCGCTACCTTTCCTACACCAATATATAAAGCCTGATTCATCGTTGCCATATGCTGAACAATAATACCTGTCACTTGTTTGCCGGCCGCTTCCGCCAGACTCTTTAACTCCTCCATGGAATGTTCAAAATCCTGTTCTCTGCCAGTATCCAAACCAACCAGTAATACTTTCACAGCGTCTATTCTTTCTTCTCCCATTTCAACCTCCCTCTCACAATGCCAACAATCTACAGGCTCCTCTCCAGTTCAAACCAGAAAAGCACTCCGTCACTGTAATTTTCCACACCATACTTTTGATTCATAGACTCCATAATTGCCTTTACAATTGACAATCCCACACCGCTTCCTCCATATTCTCTTGTCCGAGCTTTGTCCACCTTATAAAATTTCTCCCACAAATGCGGAATCGCTTCCTGGGGAATGGGTTCTCCCGTGTTAAATACTCCCACACGCACTTTGCCAGCGCCAAAACCTCTGTTTTCCACTGGAGCTTCCCCTTCGCCTGTTCCTTCTTCCGGAAAGTCTTCTCCCTGCCGCAGCAAAGACACAATGATTTTCTTCTCACCCCTGCAATGATTTACCGCATTGGAAAAATAATTCATAAAGACCTCTTCTGTCTTATACTCATCGGCCCACACATAAATCGGCGGATATTCCTCCATAAATACTCTTATTTCGTTCTGTTTTGTGAGAATCTCCGCAGACTGCAAATAGTTTCTGACCAGCGCCGCTATGTCAAATCGTTCCATTGTCACCACATCATTCCCGAACTCCAGCTGGTTCAATGTCAACAGCTTTTTCACCATATGGTTCATCTTGGAAGCCTCATCCATAATCACTTCACAATAATATGACCTGCTCTCAGAGTCCTCATTGACCCCCTCTGCCAGCCCTTCCGCATACCCCTGAATCAACGCGATTGGCGTCTTTAATTCATGGGACACATTTGCCAGGAATTCTTTGCGCATTTCATCAATCTGTTCTTTTTTCTCAATGTCCTTAAGCAATTCGTTGTTTGCGGTTTTTAATTCTGAAATCGAATGTTCCAGGGAATTTGACAGTTTGTTGAGATTTTCTCCCAGTAAATCAATCTCATTATGAGCATTGCCTTTATATTTCGCCTCAAAATCCAAATGTACCATTTTCTCCGAAATTCCGTTCAACTCCAAGATGGGTTTCGTAATCTTTGTGGAAACAAACCAGATGATAATCCCCCCAACCAAGGTAGCAATCATACCGACATATATTTGAAAACGCGAAGCATCCTTTACACTTTCCCTGATACTCTCCACCCGTATGCGCATGATAAACGATATTCCCGAACTAAGCTTTCCGCACATCTCCAAATACTCATCCTCATCTACCTGTACCTGTTGCACAAGAAAATTTTCTTCATTTCTAATGATTTTTTCTGCGTCGAAAAGTCTTCCAAATACATATGCAAGTAATCTTAACTCTAATTCCATGGTATCTTCTGTATACGAATATTTGATTCTGGAACTGGTATCCATCACACATGCCGTAATATTATATACACTGCACACATCCGTCAGCTTCCCTGCGAACTCCTCCGGAAACTCCATGGTATTATAACTTTCGCTGTTTACAGCCTGCCTGATAATGTCATAAGCCTCCAAAAGAACCTTTGTTTTTCTGGTAATATAATATTTTTCCAGAAAAAAGGTATTCATTAGCCAACAGGAAAAAGTTACTCCTGCCATTAATCCAATAAAAATCATGGCAAATTGCCGTCTGATTGAGTGTCTCATCTTATGATTCGTCTGCCTCCAGCTTATAGCCCATGCCCCATATGGTCTTAATTAACTCACCCTTTTCCCCCATTTTACTGCGAAGTTTTTTCACATGGGTATCTATGGTTCTTGCGTCTCCAAAATAGTCATAATTCCATACATGGTTCAAAATCTTCTCCCTGGAAAGAGCAATCCCTTTATTTTCCATAAAATAGGCCAAAAGCTCAAATTCTTTATAGCTTAATTCCACAGATGTCCCATTGATGGAAACCTGGTGCGCTGTCTTATCCAGCAAGATTCCTCCGCAGCTGAGAATATTGTCCGTCTCGGTGCGATTGGTCCGCCGCAAAATGGCTTCAATACGGGCCACCAATATTTTGGGACTGAAGGGTTTTGCAATGTATTCGTCAACCCCAAGCTGAAATCCCTGAAGTTCATCCTGTTCATCCGCTCTTGCAGTCAACATGATAATGGGCACTTTTGAAACAGAACGTATTTCACGACATACTTCTCTTCCATCCAATTTTGGCATCATGACATCCAAAACAATCAGGGCAATGTCTTTCTGTTTATAGAACACTTCCAGCGCTTCTTCTCCATCCCCTGCCTCTAATACATCATAACCGCTTTTCACAAGAAAATCACGTACCAGTTTGCGCATTCGGCTCTCGTCATCCACAACCAATATCTTCAATCTGTCCATTGTCACATTTCCTTTCCCTATGAAAAACTCCCTTAACAGTATTCCAACTCTCCGGCATTGTGATTCACAGGCAACATACATCGCCCAGCTGACTGCGCAGGAAATTAATCACGAATTTGAAGTTCCTTTTCTTTCTCTCTTATGGCCTGTTCCCGTTCTGTCAATTCCTGATCCCAGGTAGCGTACTTATCAATTAATACTCTCTCATAGTTTAAGATATTGGGCTGTTCACTGCCATAGGAGATATAAAACATGCACAGAATGGCAATCACCAGCATTATGTTTAACAAGACCGATACCGTAAAACGTATTTTCTCATAATCCCTCTTTTTTTGAGGCACAATTCTTGACCTTGCCGGTTCCGCCTGGCTTCTCACTTCTCCGTCATAAGCAATAAACAGCGGAATATCTATAATATTCCCCGATGCCGCCCCTGACTGGGAAAGCAAAAATTCCCGCAGTTTTTGCAGATACCCCAGGCCCACCGGGGTCTTAAAGATTCGCTCGTGAATGGCCTTTTCATAGATATAACGTATGGTATCCGGCGCCGAGTAATCTATGCGCGCTTCCAAATACTCAATTTTCTGTAATTCTGTCCTCGCCAACTGTGCATCTTTTTCCGTATAAAAAAGATATCCCCCCACAGATAAATTTTCTTCTTTCTTCATCTGATTTTGTCTCCTTATTCCAGTACAGCATTCACCCTAAAAACGCTTTCTTCCACAGGACACCCCCTGACTGCTTTCTCATCCCGGCATTGTCCTTGCGCTTCACCCTAAAAGTTTTTCTTTTTCTATTGTATCATTTATATAATCATATTTCAACAAATAAAAAGTGCCCTTGTGTCAGGGAAAAAACACAAGGGCTGTTGCAATAAACAGGTTCATACTCAGGGAATGTGTCAGAAATTGCTGTTTTTTATCTTCTCCATCCATCCTGCAACTTCTTCTTTGGAAAGTTTTCGTATCAGCTTCACATTGGGCCGCAGCCGGGAGTGTGTGGAGGCAACAAACGCATTTCCCCAGCTTCGCTGAATATTTGGCTTTGTCAGGAGGATAATATACCTGCCTTCAAGCTTTGGAACTTCAAACAGCGTTCCTTCTCCCCATACGGCTCCCATTTCATTATAACATCCGTCCGACTGCAATGCCGGATATGTATAATATCCAAAACATCCACTTTCATACACCTGTTCTGGCCATTCCTCTTCTTCCACAGGCTCATGCAGCGCAATTCGCTCAATCACTTCACGATACTGAAATTTTTGCGCACCCAGGAATTCCAGCAAATCTTCATGATACAGAGTAAACTGCAACAGGGTAAAAAAGATATTATTGGAATCAATTTCATGCAGAGAGACTTCCACACCGTTTCCGGTGGCAGGAGAAAGGAGCAAAACCGTCTCTTCTTCCACCATATCTAAAACTCTGGGGACAAATCCCACTGTATCACAGAAATTGTCCAGATAATAACAGCGCTCCGCAATTCTGTCTTTGCTTCGCAGCAGGTCACGCAATGGACGGCTGCTGGAAATGCGGGACATCAATCCCAGGGAAAGCATGCTTATCCCCATCCAGGCCATCGCGGGCGCCGGCTCTTCCTTCCGTATTTCTTCCGGCGAAAGCTCTCCGAAAGCTTCTATTAAATCATCGTCTTCTTCAAGCTGTTCTGGCGTAGCACCTATTCGACGGCAGGCCAGAGAAATATATTGTTCACAAAGTCCTATAACATACTCAAAAAATGTCGCCAATGCCCCATCTGTCTTCTCATTTGTAATTTCACTCTCGCCATACAGACCAATAAGGTAGCCGATCATACACCCCTTATAGACATCCATCTCTGTTATCTTGGCAAAAGTATCCACTATCGGAGCCAGAAATTCATTATTTTCAGCCCCAAGAGCAATGAGGTTTTGAACGGCATGTGACTGAAAGACAGCAGCTTCCGGATGCATACCTTCCATAAATTGTGTGGGAACTTTTGTAAAAGTAAGAAATTCCCGCTGGATTTCCATAAATTCCTGTTGTAAGCTTTCTTTGGACATTTCTTGATTTCCTCCTGATTTTATGATATTTGTATGTCTATAAGTCCTGATTCTCTTCTTATCATTGCTTCCTCTGATCCTTCTTCCGAAGCAAAACCGATGTGTCCAATGCCTGGGGTTCCTGTTTTTCCTTTCCTTTTTGGAGCTTATTACTTTTCCGTTTCTTCTCTCCGGTGGGTGAAACGTCTCTTTCAGGTACCTCCACATTCGGCTCCTCTGTCCCTGACTCCCCGCTTTGAACTGCCTTCTTCCTGTTGCCGTCCTTTTGATACCTATGATTTTTCCTGTCTGCGCAATATTTCTGAATCCCTTGATACAGCTTCGTATCCTGCGGCAGGAAATGCAGCCTTCGCAGGGCAATGTCCATTAAAAACCACAGCGCTGCCATCCAAATGAGCCACTGCGTCAGTTCATACCGCTCTTTTGTATCGCTCTTTCTTTGCTGCCAGAACTCTTCCTCCGGCTCCAACAGCCTGCCATACCGCTCTACAAACCCCTTGAAGGCCGCATTGTTGATATTAAATTTATATTCGTCCGAATACTGCACGACTGCTGCGGTGGTTATCGCATTTGTAATCGCTCCGTCATCCACTCTCCGTACACTCAACAGATAAATCCCTGCCACATCCGTATCCAGTCTGGTCTCGAAACGTCCCGGCGCCGTTGCCTGAAGGGGCGCCGTCTGCGTATTGCCCTCCGGATCGGTATAAACGGCTTCCACCCTTGTCTGCTGACCATAATCCAGCGCATGATACACAATATTGGTATATCCGCCCGCCGTCGTTACTTCCACGGAATCTTCCCCAATGGCCCTTGTTCCAGCGCTATAATCTATCACCCGTTTCCAAAGCTGAACATAATCTTCTTCCTTTGCAAACCCGGCGGTCCACCGATTTGTTACATCCGTATTCCATGCCACCGTATGCCCCAAACCATACTGCATGATTGTGAGCACCGGGTCATCCTTCTCCGACGCAATAAGCACATTTGCCGTGTTTTTCGGCGTAGCACTCACATATCCATATATGTTGGGCCAGCCTTTTTCAAAAAGCCCCCTTGTAATTTCGCTGTTACTGTTTACTGCCAGCCCAAATACGCCG
This sequence comes from uncultured Acetatifactor sp., assembly GCA_910586435.1. Lineage (GTDB taxonomy): Bacteria > Bacillota > Clostridia > Lachnospirales > Lachnospiraceae > Acetatifactor. The sequence goes on from CAJUGT010000089.1 coordinate 7,810, forward strand.
TTTTGAAGATAAGTATCTCCGCTTAAGAATACCTCCTGGGCAAAAATTTTAGGAATATCGGATACAATGTCAGAATAGTAATAACGGCCGCCGCAATCCTCCGCAAGCCGTTCCAACACTCTGGCATCCGCGCCGGTTCCAACCGCAACCGTGGACAGTGTGACATCCGCCCCCGTATAACCGTCCACTATATTACTGTAGTTTCTGCTCTCGCCCTGTCCGTCTGTGAGAAGTATCACATGCCGAATGCTTACATCACATTCGTTTACTCCCTTCAGAGCCTCCCACAGTGCCGGCTGAATCGTTGTTCCTCCTCCGTCCGCTATGGTTTCAATCTGGGAATTGATTTCTTCTTTATCCTTTGCCAGTGTGGGCTCCACCACCCAGCTAAATCGATCGTCAAAGGTAATCACCCCCACATAATCCGTACTTCTCATCTGATTTACAGCCGTTTTAGCCGCAGTTATGGCAAGATCCAGATTCGTGGCGCCGCTGCCTGCGACTGTACTCATACTTCCGGAATGATCGATCACCATAATCATCGCCATGGAAGGTGCTTCATCCACCCCCCGCAGTTCCATGTCAACCGGGAGCACTGTCTCCAATACACTTTCCCTGTATCCCCCCAGTGCGTAGCTCTCCTCCCCGCCGCAGCAGATCAGTCCGCAGCCGTACTCTTTTACATATGTCTCAACATTGGCCAGAAACCCATCGGGAAGATCCGATAAATACACATTTTCCAATACAATACTCTTAAATTCCAGCATTTTATCCAGCGTATCCGGGGCATTGATGGCTGACACCCTCTGATAATTGCAGTTGGCAGCCCGAAGCAGATTCTCATATTCCGCACTGTCCTCCTTCATGCCGGATACCAGCAATACTTTCGGCACCGAGTCCACTACCGAATATACATGATAGCTGTCGTTCTCCCGGCAGGTGTCCCCTTCCGCTGTCACCTTTACCTGAAAACTTTCAATACTCTCTCCCATTACCTTCTGACGGAATCTATACTGGTTCACACCCCGATTGAGATGAACATCATATTCCGCCGTCTTTACCGATCCCATCCAAATCTCAATTCCGGCATCCGTTTCATAATTGCTTGTCACCGTCACCGTCATGGAATAGGCATCTCCCTGATACAGGTAACTGGGTAATTCTACATTCTCCACATAAGCATCCTGCCCCTGGCTCACCTCATATAGGGCTGCCAACAGTTCTATCTGTCTGGACGCAAGGGCAGATGCGGTATTCACCAGATTTCCCTTTGTTTCTTTGCCATCCGTAAGAACCACCACCCGGCCGGCTCCTTCTGCCGGAATCATTGCCAACGCTCTGGAGACAGCAGCCTCAAAATTGGTTGCCGTTTTATCCGGCAATGACATAATCTTTGAATATTGATTCTCCTTTGTTATAAACTGCTCCACCAGAGAATTTTTTCCAAAGGTCACGATTCCGTATTGATTGTCTTTTGGCATTTTGCTGAGGGAGATTTCCAAATATTCTTCCATGGCCGCAAGATTTTGTTCATTGCTGTTGGAAATGTCCACCAGAAAAATGGTGGTGTTAGCCCCGTCACGCCTGTTCACGGCAATCCCACATAAGGCCAAAAACAGCATGGCCATGCCAATGAGCCTCACTCCGAGATAAAATCTGCCCCTGTAACGTGTCTGCCGCAGATACACTATCCACTCCACTATCAAAAGAAGTAATATCAACGCCAAAACCCAATTGCGCAGCCGTTTTTTAATTAATTGATTGCCATAAGATATATCAGAATCCGTCCCTTGCGCCTGTATTTGTCCATCTGACTCTGTCCCTGCGGCAAACCTCACCACATATTGCTCTGTTATTTCTCCGGCGCTTACCTCATACAATCCCGCTTTCCGAGTCTGCGCCGTCAATGTTTCCACATCATAATCCGCCTGTGGATGGAAGAGCACCCTGTCACCTGCCCCATACACATTGCCCGCCAAAAGTGAAGATTCTCCCAGGAAATGAAGCGCATTGGAGATAAAAATGGGAAATTCCGGTTTCAAAGGGAAATCAGATTCACGAATATCAAACCCCACAACCACTGTTTTCACACCGTCATGTTCTCCATAATAAGCGGCACATTGTTCGCCTGCCCACAAAAATCCCGTTCCCCATTCCGGCACTTCATACACATTCGTCTCATTTACGCCCACCCCAAAAGCAGACAGTCCTGATGTCAAATCGCAGCCCGTAGCTGTCAACAACACCTTTTCCACCTGTCCCGCCACATTCTTATTGTCGTGGAACAGAAGTTGATTGCCCAACTCCCATTGCGTACATTCCTCTCCTGCGTCATAAATGCGTATGGCCCAAGCATCCTTTTCCTGTCCGCCCGCCGCCAACCCACTATCACTCTCAAGAATGTCCTGCTCCCCTTCTCCCACATTGGAAAGCAAAAGCTCTTCCTTTGCTACTTTCGTCAGATTCAGTCCTGTCACCGCCTGATATGCCTTTTCAAGATAAGTATTTCCTTCTCCTATCAATACGGCATCCATCTGGCTCTCCTGTTCCAGGATTGCGTAAGCCACATTATCATTAACCAGGGAGTCCCCTTCCGTGCGCCCGGCAAACTTCACAGAACCAATTTCACTGCGCAGAGGCTCTCCGCCCCAGGAAAACTCCTCAAAAAAACACAGTGTAGTCTCTCCGGCTCCAAGAATCTGCTGTTTCACCTGAAGCAGCCTGCTTCCCTCATAGAGACTGATTTCCAGAGATGCATCCACATCGCTGTAATTTGTCAGACTGGAGGCACAGAGGATCCTGCGCTCCTCTGCCATGTCCTCCCCGGCATTCGATGCTGCGTTTATCTGCTCCATCTCCCCGTCCACATAAGAGAGAAAATTATTGGATACATTGCTCACTGCATTTCCTGCCACCACCACCCTGGCATCAAAATACGCTGAAAAATTCAAAGCCTCTTTTGCCCCATTGCCATCGGTGTACAGGATGACTTCCGCAGTCTCCTCAGCATCCCCTGACTCCATGGCAGCGCCCCGAAGGGTCTCCACCACACTCTCCGCCTCCTGCAAATTTCCCGGACCATCGCAGCATTCTAACTGTTCCAGCACTCCATAAAGACTTTCCCTGTCCTTCACCCCCACCGCAAGCAAATTGGTTCCCATACAGTCATTGGAAACAATGGAAAAGCTCGTCTCCTCCGAGGCGGCAATCAGATTTTTCGCCTCCCCTATGACCTCTTCCAGACGAGTCCTGCCCTCTCCCGTATCATGCTGCATACTTCCGCTGGTGTCAAACACCAGTATCACATTCCCCCTGCGCCTTCCCTCTTTTTGAAAAAAGGGGGACATCAATGCCAGCACAAGCAGAAGTATCACCAAAATCTGCAAATACATTAAAATATTTGTGACAAATTTTTCCAGAAACGTTTTAGACTGCTGATTCCGAAACAGCTGGGCCCACAGCAGATTGGAGGAAATCCTGTAATCCTTCCCCCTTGGTTTTAACAAATATAAAATTATCACCACAGGCACTGCCAGAAGAAAGGTCAGCGGCCATAAACTCTCAAATATCATAAATCACCCTTAAATCCTGAAACACAAGCTGATTTCTATCCCTTCCCGTATCACAGAGCACATATGCGCCCCTGTCCGATGTACAACCCCTTTTCATGCGCTCTATAAAATGGGCCAGTTCTTTTTCATAACAGTCCACGGCCCTGGCATCCATTGTCAGACGCAGCTTGTCTTCCGTCTCCGCATCTATCAGATTCAGAGTTCCCTCCAACGTGATGTGTAACTCTTCTTCCGCCAAAGTATGCAGAATCACCGGACGCTGTTTGCAATAATTCAAATATTCCAGCATTTTTTCATACTTGGATACCTTTTTGCCAATCCCTGTTCCCGCCAAATCCTCTTTATGGCCTTTTCCGGCTTCTTCCAGCATATCCTGATGCAGGAAGTCACTGATAATTACCGTTACCCCCGGCCCCCTGAGCCGAATTTTCCTTGCGGCCAGAAGCATATCTGTCTCACCGGAAAACGTAAGCTTTTCCAGCCAGCCAAGTACTTTCGCAAAAGCATTTCTCCCGCCGCCCACCGAGAAAGCCCGGCTCATATCCTTCATATCATAGAGCACAAGCCGGTCCATATTGTTTAGTGCCAGATAACTCACCACCGCCGCCAAGTCCGTGGCAAGCTCCGCTTTATTTTTCACTCCATAATTCATGGACGAACTGGTATCAATGAGCACGGAGACAATGGCTTCCTTTTCTTCCATATATTCCCGAATATACAATTTATCCAGCCTTGCGTAGACATTCCAATCCATGCGGCGCAAATCATCCCCCGGCATATACTCCCGAAAGTCAGAGAATTCCGCCGAAATTCCCTTTTGTACCGATTTACGGCTTCCCGTCATATTGAGACTGCTTTTATGGGACATGCGAAGTTGCAGCCGGGACAAAGTATCATAAAATTTACCGTCAAGCATATAAACTCTTTTCCTTTGCTTCCATTATCATTCTGATCACTCCATCCTCCGTTATCCCTTCTGAAATTGCGTCAAAATTTAACAATACTCGATGGCGAAGCACCGGATATGCCACCTTCTGTACATCCTCAAAAGAAACATTCAGGCGCCCCTCCATAAAAGCCCGGGCCCTTGACGCACGTATCATCGCCTGGGCCGCACGGGGACTTGCGCCCTCTCGAATATAGGGATTCTCTTCATGGGTTGCCATGACAAGATCCAGGATATAGTTCATAACCGCATCGGCAATGGGCATCTTTGAAATGAGCTTCCTCACACGCAAAAGCTCCGGACCATCCATCACCCCACGAATTTGGGGCAGTTCCTGTCCTTCGGTAAGTTCCACGATACTGCGTAATTCTTCCTTGCTGGGAAACTTTACCATAACCTTAAACATAAAGCGATCCAACTGTGCCTCCGGCAAGGGATAAGTTCCCTCCTGCTCAATGGGGTTCTGTGTGGCAAGCACCAGAAAAGGTTCTTCCAGACAATGGCTCTCATTTCCCACCGTCACAGTATGCTCCTGCATGGCTTCCAACAAAGCTGACTGGGTCTTAGGCGTCGCACGGTTTATCTCATCCGCCAACACCAAATTGGCAAAAATAGGTCCCTTTTCAAACCGGAAAACACTTCTCCCCTCTTCCTTCACCATAATATTCGTTCCTGTCACATCACTGGGCATCAAATCCGGTGTAAACTGAATCCTTTTAAAAGAAAGCAAAAATACCTGTCCAATGGTACGAACCAACATGGTTTTTCCAAGCCCCGGCATACCTTCCAGCAAAACATTTCCACCTGACAGCAATGCCAGCATCACCTGACGGATGATATCCCTCTGCCCGATAATGCCCTTTCCGATTTCCTCCTCACACTCCTGAATCTTTTGCTGATACAATTCTATATCCGCCATCTTATCCTCCCTCTTACTGGTTCAGATTTCCAAAATAATCTCGAATGACCGATTCCATACCGATTGGATATCGGTTGTTGGCAATCCCTTCGTAAGCATTTTCCGTATATTGTCCAATCACGGAGTTGTAATCCACATGTTCTCCCTCCCACGCAAGTCCATTCTGCTGCCGAAAATATTCCGAATCCTGGCTGCCATTCCTGTCCCCTGTCAATGTGGAATCATTTCCGATTCCATTGGGGATACTGACATAATCATGAGAGGAAGTACTACTCCCCGTTCCGCGTCCCTGTCCCCCGCCATTCCCGGAGCCATTCCCACTTCCGCTTCCATCACCGTTTCCAGAGCCGTCCCCACCTCCGCTTCCATCACCGTTTCCAGAGCCGTCCCCACTTCCCTGTCCGTCACCATTTCCGGAGCCATTCCCGCTTCCGTCACCGTTTCCAGAGCCGTCCCCACTTCCGTCACCGTTTCCAGAGCCGTCCCCACTTCCGTCACCGTTTCCGGAGCTATCTCCATTTCCCTGTCCGTCACCGTCGCCGGAACTGTCTCCCCCTGCCTGGAAAGCCGTTCCTCCTGACGCCATCTGCGGCCCGTTTCCATTTGCCGCTGCTTTTGCCATGGCTTCCGCCGCAGCAATCCCCGCCGCTTCAGGATTTTCCAGCAGCCCCGCAATCTGCTCCAGACTTTGTCCTGCCTGCCCGTATTTATATTCCAGTTTCTCCACAGCGGAGGCAAGACTACTCCAGGAATCTGCCTTTGTCAACTCCTCTCTGGACAAAGCCATAGCATCCTGAAGTTCTTTCAAGGTTGCTTTCTGTTCTTCTGTCAGACTCTCCTGATTCACCGCTTCCAGCGCTTCCAGCAGTTCCTCCAGCTTCTCCCGTTCTTCTTTCGCCTGTGCCTGTATCCGATGCCTGTTCTGTGCCTGCTCCCGCACCGGGGAAGGAAGCATCGCAATGCCCAACACCATTCCCATGGACAGCAGTAACGCAAAAATATGTCTTTTATCCGGGACAAGCCTTATCTTAATCTTCTCACGAATTTGCATATAATGAGAAAACGCGTCTTCTCTCTGCATCTGCACCAGCTCATTTTCCTCGGAAGCCCTGTCCGCTGGTTTTCCCTTTTTTCCAAAATCTTTTCCAACAGCTTCCTCCCTTTCCATCTGTTCATAAGCTGTTATCATTCGTTCTTTCAGTCCAAAGGAATCCAGCCGTCGGGCGGCCTGCCTCATATCTGCCCGACGGCAGACAGCATATGCCATTCCTGCCAGAATTCCGAATCCAAAACATATGCCTGCGGCCATATGCGCATAGTAAAACTCCCACACCAGAGATGTCAGCTCACAAAACATGCCTCCTATGCCCCCTGCTGCTGCCGCTACGACACTGCAATCAATTCCTTTGGCAAGATTGATTTTAAACCTGCATTTTCTTATTTCACTGGAAAGATATTTTTTAATATCCATACGCCGCTGTTTTTCCTCTTTATTTTCTGTCTACAGCCTGTCGCCAAGTTCCCCCAATATGTCACGCTTTCTCTTTATTTTCCAGACTTCCTGCCCCTTTTTTTGATGGGATTTATACATCTGGACGCAAGATAAAGGAATAGAATCGAAACCAAAAAGAATAATATGGTGGATAGTATCATCCACCCATATCCAGTGGTAAGACTGTGTATGATACCACCATTATTTATTGTTAGATTGACATCAAACATCTCGCCTACCAGAGATTCCCCCACCATAACCTGCGCAAAAAATTCGGCAAGGTATATAAAGGGATTCAGTAACAAAAACAGGAGATACCCATCCCCGGAAGGCGCTTGTGCCGTAGACGTATTTACGTTTACAGTATTTGCCGCAAACAGCGCATATATCAGATAAGGAACGCACGTTCCTATAAAAAAAACCAGATAAAATCCATAGGACATAATCACTGCGCCAATGCTTCTCTTACAGAGCGAAGAACACAGAATCCCGATGCTTGCGGAAAAAAAAGAGACTAACAGCGCAATGCCAAGGAACCAAAACAGATATCCCCATGGCACCCCCCCTATGACAAAAGAAAGGGCCATCACCGGCATACTGGCCACAACGAACAACATACTCTGCACAATGGCTGTAAACACCTTTCCCATAATCACAGCAAACGGAGTCATGCTCGTAGTCATCATAACATCAAATGTCTGCCGCTCCCTTTCACCTGATATGGAGGAAGCCGTCCTGACGGGTACCACCACGCCAAGAATCACAAACTGTGTCACTGCAAGCACCGGATAAAGCCATACCATGGAGCTGTAAATATTGTTGATGGAATATTGGCTTTGCTGCCGAATAAACGCCATTGCCAGAAAAAATACTAAGGCCAGGATTAATTCATAGGCAAATACACCCCAGCAGATTTTCATACTGCGGGCCTGTGCCTTCACATCTTTTTTAACTATCGGATTGAGCCGCATGTTCCTTTCCTCCCTCCTGTCCTTCCTCACTGCCTGTAACACGCATAAACAAAGTCTCCAGGCTGCCCTCTTCTTTATGAAACCCTGTCACAACCACATCATTCTCTATCATATTGCCAATTAATTTCGCAATCTCCGGTTTTGTCATATTGTGGGAAAGTTTGATTTCATGCTCCCCCACCGAATCCACCTTGACTTTTGCGTATTCCTTCACAATGCGCAGGGCGGTTTCCTGCCCTTCTTCCAATGTGATAATCAATTGATTGCTTCCCAGCACCCTGTCCATGATGTCTTCAATGTCCCCGGAAGCCACCAGATTTCCATGGTCCATTATCCCTATACTGTTGCACATCTCGGATAATTCGGAAAGAATATGCGAACTGATCACAATGGTCTTGCCCATCTCTTTCAGGTTCAGCAAAAGTTCCTTCATTTCCACCCTTGCCCTGGGATCAAGCCCTGAGTTCGGTTCATCCAGAACCAATAAGGCCGGATTATGAATCAGTGCCCGGGCAACGCAGAGCCTTTGTTTCATCCCCCGGGAAAGAGTATCCACAAACACCTCTTTCTTGTCAGACAAATTGACCAGCTCCAACAAGTCATCTGAAATTTTCTCTATTTCTCTGGAATTCATACGATACATGGAACCGTAGAAGTCCATGTACTCCCGGACCTTTAAATTGTCATACACCCCAAAGAAATCCGGCACATATCCAATCTGCTTCTTAATTTCCTTTTGATGTGCCAGAGCATCCACCCCGTTAATTATAATTTCTCCCCCGCTGGGCAGCATTAAACCGCATACCATGCGTATGGTGGTGGTCTTACCCGCTCCGTTGGGCCCTACAAACCCAAACAAATCTCCCTTCGGAATATGAAGCGTCAAATCATTTACCGCCCGAAATTTCCCATAATTTTTATACAGATGATTAATTTGCAGCATCTTTTTCCCCCTCCGCTTTCACATAGGAATAAAGACATCCATAGGAAATCTCATTACATCTACTCACCACTGCTTTGTCAAAATCTCTTACAACCCCGGCAACCACCATATATTCCCCATCCAGAGGTTTTTCGTCCGCCGCCTTTCCCATAC
>CAJUGT010000090.1 GCA_910586435.1 uncultured Acetatifactor sp.
GGAGCAACCGGCCCCACTGGAGCAACAGGAGCAACAGGAGCGGATGGAGCAACCGGTCCCACTGGAGCAACGGGAGCAACAGGAGCTGACGGAGCAACCGGTCCCACTGGAGCAACTGGTCCGACCGGTGTTGCGGGTACAGGAGCAATCATCCCGTTTGCGTCAGGAGTTCCTGTCGCTTTGACAACAATCGCCGGAGGACTTGCGGGACTTCCTGCTTTTGTAGGATTTGGGAGCAGTGCGCAAGGTCTGACATTGTTGGGTTCCACAATTGATATCACAAATGCCAGCGGGACACTTTCCAATTTTGCCTTCCAAGTTCCTCGTGCCGGCATCATTACTTCCTTTAGCGCATTTTTCAGTACAACAGTGGCTCTATCCTTAATAGGTTCTTCTGTCACAGTAAATGCGCAGATTTATCAATCTGTAACGCCAAACAATGTATTTTCACCAATTGCCGGAACACTTATCAGTCTGGCGCCATCCCTTTCCGGTGTGGTAGCCATCGGGACAATATTAAACGGCGCGCTTACGGGACTTAATATTCCGGTCACTGCTCAAACACGGTTAATGCTGGTATTTTCAGCAACGGCAAGTGGATTGACTTTGGTTAATACCGCCGTGGGATACGCAAGTGCCGGATTAAGTATCAATTAAAATACAATGAGATTATATAGGATAAAAATAATGTAGGATAAAAAGCATCCCGGAGTTTTCCACACCTGGAATCTCCGGGATATTTGTATAAACATTGTATTTTGACATATGCTATCCCAAAGTGATTTGCCGTACAGGAAAACAGGATAATGGTCCAGCTAAGAATTGTCAAGGAACCTCACCCTTTAGTGCCGCCTGGCAGCGACTTAAAATAGGAGAATATAATGGAATCTATTTGGATGGCAGAAACAGAAATCAGGAGACGGGAGACGCTCCCGGGAGACATGGAGGTTCCGGTTGTGATTATAGGAGCCGGGCTTGCGGGAATTTTGACGGGCTATTATCTGAAACAAGCGGGTATGAAAGCAATTTTATTGGAAGCGGACAGAATCGGAGGCGGACAGACAAAAAATACCACGGCAAAAATTACCTCTCAACATGGTTTGATATATAGCCGTCTGATTAGAACTTTTGGCATTGGGATGGCGAAACACTATGCCCAAATCAATGAAGCTGCCATTGAGGAGTATGAGAGACTAATTCTGGAAAAGGGGATTGCGTGTGATTTTGTCAGATGCCCGGCTTGTCTGTATTCTACAGTTGAGGATACTCTTTTGAAACAGGAGGCGGAGGCGGCGAAAGCGCTTGGCATTGCGGCATCTTTTGGAAGAGAGTGTGAGCTGCCTTTTTCGGTGGCAGGAGTGACAAGATTTGAACGGCAGGCAAGGTTTCATCCGCTTAGATTTCTTGCGAAGATGGCGGAGGAAGTGGAAATATATGAGCGGACGAAAGTGCTGAGAGTTGAGGACAAGTGTGTGGAAACGGACAGAGGATATGTGGAGGCGGAACATATTGTCTTTGCCGCGCATTTCCCATTTGTAAACATGCCGGGATTCTATTTTGCCAGAATGTACCAGGAGAGAAGCTATGTGGTGGCATTGGAAGGAGCAAAGAATCCAGAAAGTATGTATCTTGGCATTGATAAGGATGGATTTTCCTTTCGCTCTCAGGGGGATATACTGCTGTTTGGGGGAGGCAGTCATAGAACAGGGCTAAAGCAAAGAGAATGTATTTACGGAAATCTGCGGGACAAAGCCTGTGAATTCTATCCCGGATGTCAAGAAGTGGCCCATTGGTCGGCACAGGACTGCATGACGCTGGATGGTATTCCTTATATTGGCAGATTTTCCAGAAGGAAAGCTAAGTGGTATGTTGCTACAGGATTTGGAAAGTGGGGAATGACTACGTCCATGGCGGGCGCCCACATTCTGACGGCTTTGATTACCGGAGACCATTGTCCGGAGAAGGATATTTTCTCACCGCAAAGGCGTTTTACGGCAAAGGCAGCAAAAGAGTTGGCCGTGCATGGCGCCCATACCGTGAAGGGGCTTGCAAAACATCTTCTGCCGTCAGGAGATACGAAAGTGATTCCAAACTGTCCTCATATGGGTTGCAGGCTTGAGTGGAATCCGGAGGAAGAAAGCTACGACTGTCCCTGCCATGGTTCCCGATTTGACAAGGAGGGGCGATTGCTTGACGATCCGGCACAGACTGATTGCAGAAGGCGGAGTGCCGGGAAATAAACTTCCATATAATAACGTTCAGAATCATAACGTTCAGAATCATAACGTTCAGAGGACAGTCCTTTGGGGCAATATCAATAAGCAGTCAACACAGGTGGGGTAAACATGGGATATTTTTACGGATGGTATTTCAAATGTCAGACAGATACTCGGACTTTGGCGGTAATTCCGGCATTTCACCGCACAGGACGAAAAAAGACTTGTTCCCTTCAGATTATTACGGAAGAGAATGCGTGGATGGTTGAATTACCGGCGGTGTTTTTGCGGAAAAGAAGGGAATTTTTCTTAGGAAATAACCGGTTTGGGGAAAAGGGAATCCGTCTGTGGGTAAAAGCACCGGGACTGGAAATAAAGGGAAAACTGAATTTTGGAGTGCTTTGGCCTTTGCGGTATGATATTATGGGGCCGTTTTCTTTGGTGCCTTTTATGGAGTGCAGGCATAGTGTATGGAGTATGAGGCATTCTGTCAGCGGCAAAGTGTCTGTGAATGGAAGAAGGTATGAATTTGCAGAGGCGGAAGGGTATTGGGAAGGGGACAGAGGGAGATCTTTTCCGAAGGAGTATCTTTGGACACAGAGCTTCTTCCCGGGAGGTTCCCTAATGTTATCCGTGGCTGATATTCCCATGGCAGGATTTCATTTTCGGGGGATTGTAGGGGTGGTATTGTGGCAGAACAGGGAGTACAGGCTGGCAACATATCTGGGGGCGAGAGTTACCAGGCTTGGGAATGGTCATGTGAGAGTGGTTCAGGGGAGTATGACACTGGAAGCAGTGCTTTTGGAGAAGAGAGGGAAGGCTTTATTGGCGCCGGTTATGGGCCATATGGTCAGAACAATCCATGAAAGCGCCGCCTGCCGGGCAAGTTACAGATTTTGCGACAAGAACCATACCCTCCTGGCATTTGAAACGGACAGGGCCTCGTTTGAATATGAGTATCACAAATGATATGCGGAAACAAAAGAATGCCTTCCAATTTTGCTCATTTTGTGTATAATAATTTAGAAGGAGCTGTATCAACTGCGCCCATAGGAAGCAGTTGTGCGTGGAGGTGAAGGATGATGTATCGGTTTATGAATAATTACCGCAATAATGATTGCCTGCGGAATAGCTTTAATGAACTGGCCCAAAAGACATTTGGAATTGATTTTGAAGATTGGTATCAGAATGGCTTCTGGAGCGACCATTATAATCCCTATTCCGTTGTGGAGGGGGACAGGGTAATAGCGAATGTATCCGTAAACCGGACGGACATGGTTTATGAAGGAACAGTGCGGCACTTGCTTCAGCTGGGAACGGTTATGACAGAAGAATCGTATAGAAATCAGGGGCTGTGCAGAAAGCTGATGGAGTGGATTGAAGCGGATTGTGGAGGATGGGCGGAAGGAACCTATCTGTTTGCCAATGACAGTGTTTTGGATTTTTATCCGAAATTTGGTTTCAGAAAAGCCAAAGAGTATCTTTGTACAAAGAAATTGTCCAATACAGGAGAATGCAGATTTGAGAAAGTTCCCATGGAGGGCTTTGAACAGTGGAAAGCCTTGGAGTCGGTTATGGAGAGGAATGTATTTCATGGCAGATTTGATATGTTGGGCAATGGGGGACTGATTATGTTCTATGTGACAAAGTACATGGGGGAGAGCGTGTATTATCATAAGGGGACGGATACCTTTATCATTGGGGACTGGATGGAGGGGGAGATGCTGATTCATCAGATATTTTCCGGAACTTTGAGCGACTTCGGAGCGGTGGCGGAATTGCTTGGAGAAAATGTACATAAGGTGACGCTTGGTTTTTCGCCGCTGGAAACAGAAAGGTTCGAGATGGAGGAACTTCGGGAAGAAGACTGCACTCTTTTTGTCAAAGGGACTGGGATGGAAGTGTTGGAAAGAGAAAAGCTGCGGATTCCTTCTCTCACACATGCGTAATTGCAGGTGTCTTAGGTGAAGAGGCTGCGGCAGGAACTTTTAGTATTTGCCATTTTGGGTTTTAAGGTATATAATGGATAATATTTGTCAATATGTTGTCTGTTCTGACTTCGCCATATGCGTTCAGGATAAGACGGATAGACTGACATGAACAGCAGTATTTATGAACAGATTCGTAGGAGGTATTTTATATGAGCAGTATTGATATGCAGAAATTAGTTGCCTATTGTCAGCAGTACGGTTTTATTTTTTCAGGAAGCGAGATATATGGGGGCCTGGCCAACACCTGGGACTACGGACCTCTGGGTTCTAGATTGAAGAATACCATAAAGGATGCATGGCGTTATTTTTTTATCCAACTCAGAGACAATAGTTTTGAAGTGGACGCGGATATTCTGATGAATCCAAGGGTATGGGAGGCAAGCGGACATGTGGCGAGTTTCTCTGATCCTTTGCTTGATTGTAAAGAATGTAAGGCAAGATTTAGAGCCGATAACCTGATTGAAGAATTTGATCAGGACGCGCATCCGGATTCCATGACCCAGGAAGAAATGGTTCAGTATATTAAAGAGCATCGGATTCCCTGTCCGAAGTGCGGAAAGTCTGATTTTACTGATATAAGGCAGTTTAATCTTATGTTTGCCACACAGCGTGGTGTTACGAAAGACAGTTCCAGCACGGTGTATCTACGCCCGGAAAACGCACAGGGTGAGTATGTCAACTTTTTGAATGTGCAGAGGACAATGCGCGCGAAACTGCCTTTCAGCATAGGACAGATTGGCAAAGCCTTCAGAAATGAGATTACGCCGGGCAATTTTACCTTTAGAACCATAGAATTTGAACAGATGGAGTTTCAGACTTTTTGTAAAAAAGGCGATGACATGGATTTGTATGAGTACTATAAAAAATATGGCGTGGAATTCTTTCAGATGTTGGGAATTCAGGAGGAACATTTACGCTTCCATGATCATGAGAAGTTAGCGCATTACGCAAAAGCTGCCTGTGATATTGAATACCTGTTCCCGTTTGGCTGGGGTGAAATTAATGGAACTCATAATCGGACCGATTTTGACCTGACCCGTCATCAGGAATATTCGGGCAATAGTATGGAATATTTTGATCAGGAACAAAATGAGAAATTTATACCATATATTATAGAATCCACATATGGATTGGACAGAATCTGTCTGGCGGTACTCTATGAAAGTCTCAAAGAGGAAGATTTGGAGGATGGAACTTCCAGAACCGTTTTGAAGATTCACCCTGCACTGGCGCCCATCAAAGTCAATGTATTGCCAATCAGTAAAAAGAAGCACGGGGAGAAGGCATGGGAGATATATAGTATGCTTAAGAAGAAATTCATGGTATCCTATGATGAATCCGGCAGCATTGGCAAGAGATATAGAAGAGGGGACGCAATTGGAACGCCGTATGCCATAAGCATTGACGATGAGTCAGTGGAAAATGATATTATCACATTGCGATATAGAGATTCCATGGAACAGACAAAGATGCCCATTGCTGAATTGGAGCATTTCTTTCAGGACAAATTTATATTTCAATAAAATATAGTACAGATTACTTGTTTTTTGAAGATAAATGTTTGTCTTTGAACATAAATTAAGGTTGCGTAATCCAGGAAAAGGGGATATAATATTAAAATTATATTGTGACAGAACCAAGCAGGATTACCGTGGGATTGTAAGTCACAAAAAAGCGTGACATGGAGGTTAGTGTGAAGAAGATACTGGACAGGCTATCAGAAGAAATGGGAATGGCTTTTGAGGAGGCAGGATATGAGGCGGAATTGGGCAGGGTGACATTATCCAATCGGCCGGATTTGTGTGAATATCAGTGTAACGGCGCCATGGCCGGGGCAAAACGATATAAAAAGGCGCCGATGAAGATTGCGGAGGAAGTGGCAGCGCGCCTTGGGGATAGCAGAGTGTTCAAAGAGGCGGAAGCGGTTGCGCCGGGGTTTCTTAACCTGAAGATTTCTGAAAGTTTTCTTTTGGAAGCAGTGAGTTCAATGTCCGTAGAACCGAAATTTGGTCTGGAAATGAAGGAGAAACCCAGGAAAATAATTATTGACTACGGTGGGGCGAATGTGGCAAAAGCTCTTCATGTAGGGCATCTGCGTCCGGCGATTATTGGGGAGAGCATAAAACGAATCTGCCGTTATGCTGGGAATGACTGTATTGGAGATGTACATTTGGGAGACTGGGGAATGCCCATAGGTCTGGTGATAACGGAGTTGCAGGAGAGGCAGCCCGAGCTGGTGTACTTTGACGAAAGTTTTGAGGGAGAGTATCCTCAGGAGTCCCCTGTTACCATTGCTGAACTGGGAGAAATCTACCCTTATGCCAGTGAAAAATCCAAATCTGATCCGGCGTATAAAGCAAGGGCTATGGAAGCCACCCATAAGTTTCAGAATGGTGTCAGAGGATACAGAGCGCTTTGGAGACATATTATGGATGTGTCCATTCCGGATTTAAAGCACAATTATGACAGTATTGATGTGGAATTTGACCTCTGGAAGGGGGAGAGCGATGTCCATGAACTGATTCCTGAGATGGTGGAATATATGAAATCGGAGGGATATGCCCACATCAGCGAAGGGGCTTTGGTGGTGGATGTAAAGGAAGATACGGATACAAAAGAGATTCCTCCCTGTATGATATTGAAATCCGATGGGGCGGTTTTGTACAATACCACGGATCTTGCCACCATCATGGAACGTATGCGTCTGTATGAGCCGGATGAGATTATCTACATTACGGATAAGCGTCAGGAGCTATATTTTGAGCAGGTATTTCGCTGTGCCCGCAAAACAAAGCTGGTCAATTCTGAGACTGTGTTAAAGTTCCTGGGACACGGAACCATCAATGGTTCTGATGGAAAACCTTTTAAGACCCGGGATGGCGGTGTCATGCATTTGGAAAGGCTGGTTCAGGAGACAAAGGATGAGATGTACAAAAAGATACGGGAAGGAAAATCCAGGGAAGGGCGTGAAATTTCGGATCAGGAAGCCAAAGAGATAGCGGATATTGTGGGGATTTCCGCACTGAAATACGGTGATCTGTCCAATCAAATATCCAAGGATTATATCTTTGATATGGAGAAGTTTACGTCCTCGGAGGGAGATACCGGTCCCTATATCCTTTATACTGTTGTGAGGATCAAGTCCATTTTAAACAAATACCGGGAGCAGGGAGGCAGCGAAGAGCAGCTTGTGCTTCTGGAAGCTGGCGGTGAGGGCGAGAAAGCATTAGAGATGATTTTGGTTCAGTTTCATGCCATGATTCAAAGCGCTGCGGCTGAACTGGCGCCTCAGAAGGTATGCGCCTATGTATATGATCTGGCAAATGCCTTTAACCGCTTTTACCATGAGACAAAAATTCTTTCGGAAGAAGACGAAGCAAAAAAGAAAAGCTGGATAAGACTTTTAATGCTGGTGAGGGACGTGATGGAGACTTGTATCGATCTTCTGGGATTTGAGGCTCCTGACAAGATGTAGCTCACATCCCTTGTCTTGAGAGGAGAATTGTGTTATACTGCGAGTAATGTAAATGTATATCAGTGTCTGGCTGCGAAACATATTGGCAATTAGCGCAGGCTTGCTAATAGACGGGACTTGGCCAGGCTTTAGATGATAGGGTGAGTAAGATAAATAATCGCGGCTGCATACCTATTTGCGGTTTGCGGTGCAGAGGCGCCGGCGGCTTTGAGCTGTTGGTGTCCCTAGTAACTGCTGACGCAAATGCTTAAGGTGTATGTGGGTGAGGAAAGTCCGGGCTTCACAGGGCAGGATGCCGGATAACGTCCGGTGGAGGCGACTCCAAGGCCAGTGCAACAGAGAGATACAGCCCGGCCTGCTGTGGCAGGTCGTGGTGATGGTGGAAAGGCAGTGTAAGAGACTACCGTTCGTCCGGTAACGGACGGAGCCATGTAAACCCCATCCGAAGCAAGACCAAATAGAAGGCGATAGGCTTGCCCGGCCTGCTTTCAGGTAGGTCGCTTGACGCAGCTGGCAACAGCTGTGCTAGATAGATGATTGTTCAAGACATAACCCGGCTTATCGTCTTGCTCACTGTGAAACCGCCGCAATTCCTGGTATTTATCAGGGGTTGCGGCGGTTTTGCGCTATGGAATCGCAGTATCTTATTTGGTTCAGGGTACTTGATATTTGTCTTAAATCCCATAATCTGACATAAGCTGTTTCTGAAAATCAGGATCGGTTGCGGAACGTGTCAAGTCCTCCAAACGTTTGTCTTGAATAAGTAATAAGTGCAATTTATTAACACGTTCCATACCTCGTTCCATACCTCGTTCCATGCCTCGTTCTTCCGCTTCCCGCTGGAACTGTAAATGGTCCCGGACAGCTTTTTCCCTGGCTTCGTATTCCGCCCGTTTTTCTCTGTCCTGGCTGATGACCTGTAATTGCTGGTAAGCGCTCTGGATATAAGGGTCTTTTGATGCGATCATATCAAATTCCTCCTTTCGTTCGGCGTTGATGAATTTAGCCCATAATAGGATTCCATTGCAGTCCTCTTTTAATTCTTTTGGGAGCTTTGGCAGTTCCAGGACATGGAATTCCATTTTATCTGTGTAAAAGGTGTGGCGCCTGTCTTCCGCAATATGGAAGCAGGAATGGATCAGGGCGGTGTTGTCGTGGTTTTTCTGTCGGCATTGCTGTTACCTTCTGGTTTATATTATACACAGGTTCATTTGATATGCCAATATGAACTTTTTGAAATGAGGGATTGACAAGTTCAGAAGCTCCGTCAGCCGCATTTCATAAAATTTTTAGATTCGTATCCTTGACAACAACTCCAATTTAGGTAAAATAAAGAGTGGTGGGTCAGAAATATGGGAGAGGAGCTTTTTTGTGTATCCTAAGATGGGATGGATGAGTTCACCAAATTTGAATTGGCATGTATAGTTCAGCATGTGGGAGGGATATAAAATGACAAAAATAGATGTGTTTTCCGGTTTCTTGGGTGCTGGTAAGACTACTTTGATAAAAAAGCTGTTAAAAGAGGCCCTGGACGGAAGCAAAACGGTATTGATTGAGAATGAATTTGGGGAAATTGGCATAGACGGCGGATTTTTGAAGGAAGCTGGAATTGAAATTAAGGAGATGAATTCGGGCTGTATCTGCTGTTCTTTGGTGGGGGATTTTGGAACCTCTTTGAAGGAAGTGATTGAAACTTATGCGCCGGAACGAATTTTGATTGAGCCATCCGGGGTAGGAAAATTATCGGATGTTCTGAAGGCAGTGGAAAATGTGGCGGCGGATTTGAAAGTGCAGGTAAACAGTGCGGTTGCGGTAGTGGACGCTTCCAAGGCCAAAATGTACATTAAAAATTTTGGTGAATTTTTTATTAACCAGATTGAATATGCGGGAACCATTATTTTGAGTAGAACGGATAAGGCAAGTCCGGAGAAAGTACAGGAGTGTGTTTCTCTGATCAGGGAGCATAACGCAAAAGCAACCATCGTGACAACACCTTTGTCAGAGCTGGATGGAAAGGCTGTTCTGGAAACCATAGAAGGCGCGGATACACTGGATGAAATGATGAAAGAGATGCTGGAGCATGTCCAAGAGGGGCATCACCACCATCATGAAGAGGAGTGCTGCGGCCACCATCATGAGGAAGGTCATGAGCATCACCACGAAGAGGAGTGCTGCGGTCATCATCATGACCACGAATGTGGCTGTGACCATGACCATCATGGTCATCACCATGCGGATGAAGTGTTTACCAGCTGGGGAAAGGAATCCCCTTCCAAATATACGGTGGAAAAAATTGAAAATATCCTGACTGCTTTGGACAAAGGGGAGTATGGTGCGATTCTCAGGGCAAAAGGCATGGTTCCGGCAGAGGATGGGACATGGATTTATTTTGATTATGTTCCGGAAGAACATGATGTCAGGACGGGAAAACCTGAAGTGACAGGAAAATTCTGTGTCATAGGCGCAGAGTTAAAGGAAGAAAAACTGGAAGAACTGTTCCGGTAGGAATGGGGGAGTGGAAATGAAACCTGTATATATGATAAACGGCTTTCTGGAAAGCGGTAAAACGGAATTTATTTCTTTTACACTTGCGCAGCAGTATTTTCAGGTTAAGGGCAAGACTCTTTTGATTCTCTGTGAGGAAGGAGAGATTGAATATGATCCCGTACTTCTCAGGCACAGCCGCACGGAGATAGAGTTGATAGAAAAGGAAGAAGATTTTAATCCGGCGCATTTGACAGATCTGGAAAAGCTGCACAAACCGGAACGTATTATCATCGAATACAATGGAATGTGGAATTATAAAAACGCGAAACTTCCCTGGTATTGGAAGATAGAGCAACAGATTACCACGATTGACGCATCTACTTTCCCCATGTATTACACTAATATGCGTTCTCTTTTGGCGGAAATGATACGTAAATCGGAGATGATAATTTTTAACCGTTGTGATACAGTCAGAGAACAACTCAATACCTACAAACGCAATATCAAAGCAGTGAATGCTTCTGCGGATGTGATTTTTGAGGATGCCAAGGGAGAAATCAATGAGATTTTCGAGGAAGACCTGCCCTACGATCTGACGCAGGACGTCATTGTATTGGACAATGAAGGCTATGGTATCTGGTATCTGGATTCTATGGAGAATCTGGATCGCTATGTGGGGAAAAAGGTGCGGTTTGTGGCAATGGTTTTAAAGCCGGAAAGTTTTCCCAAAGGGTATTTTGTGCCGGGGCGTATGGCTATGACCTGCTGTGCGGAGGACATGGCGTTTTTGGGATATGCCTGCGAGTATAAAGGAGTAGATTCCCTGCGGGAAAGGGAGTGGGTAAAGGTGACAGCCACAGTTTCAAAGGAATATTGGGAAGACTATAATGGCGAAGGCCCCATGCTTCATGCGCTCAGTGTGGAAAAAGCAAAGGCTCCCAAGGATGCGATTATCAGTTTTACCTGATGTTCTAATAAGGATGGGGGAGTATTGTTCCATGGCACGAGAGAAGACAGAAAGGGAAATTCAGAATCTAAAGAACAGGTTGCAGGATTTGGCGGATAAATCATTTCAGCAAAATGTTTTTACCTTCACAGGGTTTCTAGGGCTTGGAGATCAGGATGTTTTCTGGCAGGAAGAAGCAAAGCTGCGATATGCGGGATACCAATTGTGGGGAGGCTGTGAGAATGCCGACAGATTGATAGTTCGTTTTGGCAGCCCGGATACAATGGGATATGAAGTTCCCTTTCCCATTGTATGTATTCATATCCGGCCGCTTGCGCAGAAATTTGCCGATGAACTGTCACATCGGGATTTCCTGGGGGCATTGATGAATTTAGGTATTGAACGTGGTGTTCTCGGCGATATTAAGGTAGGTGAGAAACAGGCCTACCTTTTTTGTTTGGATTCCATAGGGGAGTTTATTTGCGTTAACCTGGAACAAGTAAAACATACCAGTGTAAAATGTACCATAACGGAAGATTATCAATGTGTTCCAGAAGAAGAACCAGATGTAGTAAAAATACAAGTACCCTCTCTTCGAGTTGACGCAGTGCTGGCAAAGGTTTATAATATGTCAAGAGAAAAGAGTCTGGAATTGTTCCGGGCAGGGAAAGTATATGTGGATGGACGGCTGTGCGGCAATTGTTCACGTCAGCTGAAAGCGGGGGAAACAATAAATGCCCGGGGGTACGGGAAATTTACTCTGAGAGGGGAACAGGGAGAAACAAAAAAAGGCAGGCTTGTTGTGGAAGCTGCTGTATATCGATGAGGGAGAAGTTATGTATTCATATTCAATGGTTCAATGGCTGTTCTTTTTTTATCTATATTGTTTTATGGGATGGTGTGTTGAATCGGTTTATGTGTCCGTCAGAAAGAGGCATCTGACGAACAGAGGATTTTTGCGTGGACCGTTCCTGCCAATTTACGGCAGCGGCGCCATGATGATGTTGGTGGCATCCATGCCTTTTCGTGACAGTATTGTCATGACCTATATATCAGGATGTATCGGAGCTACGACATTGGAGTATGTGACAGGCGTTGTGATGGAAAAGCTATTTAATATGCGCTATTGGGATTACTCAAAGAAAAAATTTAACTTTCAGGGACATATTTGTCTTGGAACCACTTTGGCCTGGGGATTATTGACCATACTGATGACCGAAATACTGCATGTGCCTGTGGAACGGTTTGTGTTTGCGATTCCCGGCTTGACGCTGAATATCCTTACGCTAGTGCTGACGGTAGGGATTGTGGCTGATTTCACCCTTTCGTTTAAAGCAGCGGTGGATTTGCGGGAGCTTTTGCTGAAGATGGAACAGGTAAAAAAGGAGTTGCTTCATATTCAAAAGCGCCTGGAAGCGATTGTTGGATCAGCCAATCACGAAGTTGAGATATGTAAGGGCGCTTTGACGGAAGGCATGAATAATCTCAGGTCTGTGCGGATAGAGGATGTGATAGCGGGAATCGAAAATAAGCTCGAAAACATCAAACAGGCGGCACAGTCGAAATCTTCCGCATATCTGGAAAGCGTAAAAGAAGAGATTTTGGATTTGAAGACCAAATATGTGTTTCATCTTGAAGCACGCCGTTATCTGGGGGAACTGAAAGACATGGTTCAGAGGAATTTGATAAGGGATAATCCCAGTATGACCTCTGACAGGTTTCAGGAAGATTTAGAGGAACTGAAACAAAAAGCATCGGAAAAGGAACGGAAATAATATTAAAATTCCCATGCGCAGGGTATTACGGAGTCTTTATGAGAAAGAATTGGGGAAAGCGGTGTATGACATATCGTAAAAAAGAAAGCAGGAAAAAGTATGTGGTATTTGCCGGTATATTCTGTCTTGCAATAACGGGATGTGCGGCAGATACCCAGGACGAAGATACTATAGTACAAATTGAGCAGCCGGAGGAGAGTTCATATTCTCTGGTGGTCGCTTCTGTGGGGGATGTGGTTAAGACAGGAAGGCTTCGTTGTACTTATAGAGAGACGGAAGAAGAGCAGATTAGAATTGCGGATGATGGGAAAACGGTTGCGAAAGTATATGTGGCCCAGGGGGACAGGGTTGTAAAGGGTCAGCTTCTGGCGGAACTTGAGACTGAAAGCAGTCAGGAGTCTGTGGAAGAGCTGGAGTACAGGATAGCCAGGAACACGCTGCTTCTGAGTTATACGGATATTAACGAGACCTACGATCTGTCAGGCAAGTGGTGGAGTTATGTATATCAATCATCGGGGTCGGAGAGTGATGAAGAAAAACTGGAATCTTCTATTAAAAGCATAGAGCAGTCATATCGGTATAAGAGGGAAGATTATCAGGACGCCATAGATCTGGACAGACAACAGCTGGAAAATACATTGCTTGCGTTAGAGCAAAGCCGCATATACGCAGGCATGGATGGGGAGATGTCCTATGTGAATCCCGATCTGGAGGGACTCAAGGTTGTGGGGGGACAGACGGTGATGAAGATCATAGACAGTACAAGATGTCTCTTTGAGGCAAGGGCAAAGGACACGCAGCATGTGGATCGCTTCAGGGAAGGGCAACCGATGGTACTGACTATCACAAAGGGAAGAGTCACCACAGAGGTAGAGGTGCTGCCCTATGATATGGAACACTGGGAAGATACCCTCTATTTTGAATTGCCGGAGAGAACAGAAGAAATTCAGGTGGGGACGATGGGAACAATTTATTATACCATCGATTCCAGGCAACAGGTCTTGACATTGCCTTCCAGAGCAATCCGTACCGCAGAAGGTAAAAATTATGTCTACGTACTGGGTGAAAACGATATTCCTGAGGTGAAATGGATTGAGACAGGATTATGGGGGGATTCCCTGGTAGAGGTAACAAGCGGTTTGGAGGAAGGAGACTACGTGGTACAAAAATGAGAAGAGTAAAGCATTTGGCCCCCAAATTTCTGTCTGTTTGCCTTACTGTGTGTGTAACGACATCCCTTTTCCTGACCGGGTGTGGGAATGAGGCTGTGGAGGCAGAAGAATCCATAGAACTGCATGAGCCGAAGACAGGGGATGAGGCGGCAATGAATACAGAAAAGGTCGCGTACAGGAATTTATACCGCACACAGGTATATGATGGGGTGGTTTTCCCATATGTGGAAGAATATTCCTGTGAATCGGAGCAGAAATTTGGTTCTTTTGACGTGGTTTTGGGAGAGCATGTGACACAGGGAACTCCCCTTGTACATATGGAGTCAGGCGCCATAGACAAGAAAATTGAAGCCATGGAAGAAAAGCTTCATGCACTGACGGATACTTTTGAGAAATTCAGGAGGGATTCGGAAGAAAAGCTTGCTGCTTTGGAAAATGAAATGGAGAATTTACAGGAAATTCTGGAGAACCTGGAAGAGGTAGAACCGGAGGAGTTTATTGCAGGCTCCACGGGTCAGAACACAACAAATCCGGAGTATTCTTCCTGGCAGAAGGAGTGGAAGAAATGGGAGGGACAATTTAACAATAAAGAATTGTCTTTTAACATGGAAACAGAGGCGCTTCGCCAAAAAAGGGAATTATATGAACTGGACTATCAATATTACAGCTGCTGCCTGCGAAAGCTGGAGGAAGAGAAAAGCGCAGGAATCCTCACATCCGGAATTGAGGGCAAAGTGATTGCCATGGGCAGTTATACATCTGGCAGCAGTATACATGCCAAGACTCCTGTGATTGCAGTGGGCGATATGGACAGGAAATACATAAAATGCAGTAAAATTCCCGAACTCAACAGAATGCGTGCCCAGGATATATATGCGGTGGCAGGCGGAAAACGCTATGAAGTAGACTATGTGGAAAGTGATGACAGTGAGTTCTCTTTGTTTGTTCTGAAGGATGAAAATAGTGAAACAAAAGAGGGGGACGCAGCTGTTCTGGTGCTGGCAATTGATGTCAGGGAGCAGGTGCCGGCAGTATCGGTAGAGTCCATTCATAGAGATGGTCTGCAACAGTATGTGTATGTGCTGGAAGATGACAAGGTGGTCACGAAGTTGATTCAGGCTGGTATGAGCGATGGGGTATACACGGAGATTCTGTCGGGAGTTGAAGTGGGGGAGGAGGTGATGGTGTCGCAAAAGCTTACGGCAGGCGCCAACACGGCCGTCCTGGAGAAGGGAACTTTTGAGATTGCGTATGGTGGAAACGGCAATTTGGTTTATCCGCGTAAGACCAGGATTTATAACCCTGTTGAAGAAGGAATCGTATATTTTCAGGAATATAAAGTGGCGGAAAATCAGTACGTGGAAAAAGGGGATGTGATTGCCGTTATCCGTGTGGAGGCCGAGGGAGTGGATCTGGCCCGGAAGGAAACCGATCTGAAACGGGCAAAAGAGAGGCTGGCAGATTTGATTGCGGATGGTGAGGAGAAAAACAAGGACGCAATTGAACAAAGGCGGGAGAGCATTGCGAAGCTGGAAGAAGAAATCGCGTCCATCCGGGAAGATTATGGTACAACGGAAATATACGCCGCAGCGTCGGGACGTGTATTTTATTTGGTGAACTATATAATTGGGGATGTCTTAAAACCAGGCAGTTATTTAGGGGAGATAGCGGATGAGAGCGTTTCATTTCTGGAGCTGAGCAATGACAGTAATTATTTGTGTTATGGGGATACTGTGGAGATTACTTATTCGGATAACAGTGGTGGAAAACGGACTGTGGAAGGCATGGTGGCGACCTTTGGAATGAAAATGGGAGGAGCGCTTGGAGAGAAGAATGTATGGGTGGAATTGCCGGGAGGAGTCCTTGAGGATGTGCAGACCGCAAGAAGGACCTACAGTGGAGCTTATGTTCCTGTCAGAATTGAAGCTTCGGCCGTATTGGAAGTAATGAAGAATGTGGTGACAGTGCCCAAACTGGCGGTGACGGAGATTGAGGGCAATACTTATGTAAATGTGTTGTTGGAAGATGGCACCGTGATGCCTGTCAGTTTTCTGGCAGGAGGCATGAACAGAGAGTCTTATTGGGTCATAGATGGACTTACAGAAGGGATGAAGATATGCTGGGAATAATGTTTCAGAAGCTCTTGGCAAAAAAGTGGATGTTCTTCTGCCTGCTTCTGGGGAGCGTATTGCTAATCGCAACGGCGATTAGTTTCCCCATGTACCAGGTTGCCGCCTTTGACAGAATGCTGCGGGATGAATTTCAAAATGAACTGGCTGAAACAGGAGAATGGCCCGCAAAGTTGACTTTAGTGGACAATTCCATGAAAGAGACACAGGGTGAGGTAGTCCGGCGCCGGGAAGAACAGATGGCCCTTATCGGTGAAGAGCTGGATTTGACCACTATGGAGAATATATTTTTTTATCGCCTGACACAATGGACAATGGAGCCATTGTCGGACAGGGTGGATATCTGGCCAGCAAATTTGAGGATTGCCACATTGTCGGAACTGGAGAAACATGTGGAACTGCTCTCCGGTGAAACTTATTCGGAAGATGGGATAGCGGAGGACGGGAGCATTGAGGTGCTGATCAGCCAGGATTGTATGGTAAAGACCAATCTGCTGGTGGGTGAAGTTCTTCAATGCAAATCCCTGAAGAG
>CAJUGT010000091.1 GCA_910586435.1 uncultured Acetatifactor sp.
TTGAGAATAATACACTGCCTGCAATGAAAATATGTGGATTGTTGATTTTGGGCATCATGAGCGCAACAATAGGATTTTTATATGAAAATAACAAAATAAAAAAATGGAATCCCGCAAGTACAAACTATAAAGCAAATAAGGCAAGCATGGTCAGTTTATTACTATGTGTAATAATGTATGGACTTATATGCGTTATATAAGATGTGTGAAGCATTTTCTGACTGCTTCCTTCAACGCAGAGCCGATGCCCACCGGACATCTTGCGCTCTGCGAAGGGTATTGTCTGTCTTGCGACAGCCAAAAGTGGAAAATGTTCCATGTCTGATGGCAAACTTTCCACTCATTTCGTTTTATTCTTCCTCGTCCAATTCAAATACTTTCAAATACGCAGGGAGCGATTCCCCCATCCCGGCCGCCGTCTCTTTTGCTGCCATAGAACAACCCCGGAAGCTCACTCAATCCCTTCTTGACAAATTGGTTTATATCATGTAAACTAAAGGTAGGCTACATGTTGTAAACCACTGTTAAAAAGGAGCACAATCTTATGGAACAATACAAATTGGGAGAAGTTGAATCCAGCTTTGCGGCTCTGATCTGGGATAACGAACCATTAAGCTCCGGTCAGCTGGTAAAGCTCTGTGAGGAAAAACTGTCTTGGAAAAAATCCACTACCTACACCGTTCTGCGTCGGTTATGCCAGAAAGGTATCTTTCAGAATCAGGATGGTATGGTGACTTCTATGATAAGCAGAGAGGATTATTCCGCTCTTCGCAGCGAAGAATTTTTAAACCAGGCTTTTGAAGGTTCTCTGCCCAAATTTCTTGCCGCATTTTCCCGGCGAAAGAAACTTACAGAGGAAGAGATACAAAAGCTTCAGCAGCTCATTCAGGAGAACAGGAGGTGAAGGGATGCATACATTGTTTTTGACATTGCTTCGGATGAGCATGACAGCAAGTTTGGTCATCTTAATAGTACTTGTGCTGAGAGTATTTTTGCGCAGGATGCCCAAAGTATTTTCTTATGTCTTATGGGCGGCGGTTTTATTCCGGCTATTTTGTCCGGTGGCACCCGAAAGTCCTGTGAGCCTGATTCCGTCCAGGGACATATCTATGGAACAGAACAGGCAATTGGAAAGCGGACCATCCCAAACTGCCACGAACAATACGCCTGCATCTCAGTTAGCACCGGATTCATCCGGGGATGCCATCCTACCTGAGAAAGGCAGAAGCGAAGATACCGGCATGCTGCTGGTAATTATGGAAATTGTCTGGCTGTCAGGATGTATTGTATTATTGTTATACGGCCTGCTCTCTCTGCTTCGCCTGCGGCGGCAACTGGCGGAGGCAGTTCCGGTATCAGAAGACAGACGTGTCATGAAAGGGGATCACATTCAGTCTCCCTTTGTGATAGGAGTATTTCGCCCTCAAATATTTATGCCCTCCCATTTGTCTCCCCAGGAGCGGGAATACATTCTGCTTCATGAGCACACGCATATTCGGCATGGAGACCATATCTTCCGTACATTGGCCTGGCTGGCACTGGTACTTCACTGGTTCAATCCACTGGTATGGCTGGCTTTCTACCTGGCCGGCAAAGACATGGAAATGTGCTGTGACGAAACGGTGCTTGGGCGTCTGGGACAGAATATTCGGGCGGATTACGCCGCTTCCCTTCTGAGAATTTCCGCCGGGAAACGTCTTCCGTCCGGCCCTCTGGCCTTTGGCAATGGTGAATTGCAAAGTCGTATCACCAATGTGCTTCAGTATAAAAAGGTGGCGCCCTGGCTGCTGGTTCCCACAATGGCCCTTGTGCTGGCGGCAGGTACGGCACTCATCACAAATCGCACATGGAAAACGGCAGAAACGCTTCCCACCCCTGATTTGAATCGCAATGGCATAGGGGAGGAACTGCGTGTGACGCAGCTGGACGGCGAGGGACTTCGTTTAGAAATTTTAGAAAACGGAGAAACCTTGTTTGAGGAAGAAGGGTATTTTGCCCATACCGGCTGGAATGCGCTCTTTCTGTGTACTCTGGATGGCCGGGATTACCTTCTTCGGTATGAACCTGTCATGAATCAGGGAAACGCAGCTTACAGCTACGAACTTTTTACACTTGAAAACGGTCAGGAGACAACAGTACAGTCCGATATGATTTCTTTTGACATTCATATTGGTTCTCCTATCCATTCCGGTTTCGCGCCGGAAGAGATTGCCTCATTTATGGAGACTCTAAACGGTCTGCTTTCACAAAGCATCCCGTTAATCAATACTGATAAAAACCTTCTTAAGACTTTTGAAGAGGAAGGAAAGCTCATGGACAATTTGTGGTGGCTTGACCACTGGGAAAGCAAATTTGTACGTGATCCCTCCAAGTCCCTGTTGGAAAATCTGCGGAATTTTCAAGCCGCCATGGAACAGGCGCAGCCATAATCTGACGGCTTGTTTCCGACACAGACAAAACATGCTAAGAGCGTGTTTAATGATTGGGTTCCGCAATTTTAGAGCTGTATTCATAGCTGCCGGCCTCTAACATATGCACAGTGCCATCCGGCAGGGTAAGTCTGGTCTCAACGGGGGTGGAAAGCCGCAGTGTGACATTCTCTCCTTCCACCTGCCAGCCCACCCTGATTTCTCCGGCTCTGCTGCGATATCCGCCTTCCACATGCCCCAGACGCCCGTCCACAAAGGGATGCAGATTCACCCTGGCATAGCCCGGCTCCATGGGCTGAATTCCCAGGATATAGCGATAATAGAATTCCCCCACACTGCCAAAGGAATAGTGATTGAAGGACACCATATTGTCGCCGCTCATTTTTGTCTCGTTGACCGTACCATCAGGCCGCAGAGCATCCCAACGCTCCCAGGTGGTGGTGGCGCCGCAGTTCACCTGATACAGCCAGCCAGGACACTTTTCATTCAGCAGCAAGTCATAGGCCAGCCGGCTCTGTCCATGATCCGCCAATAGAGGAAGCAGATGTTCTGTGGCAAAAAAACCTGTCTGCATCCCCTCTGCCCGCAGCTTTTTCACCAGTTTTTCAAAACAGGCATCCCACAGCTCTCCCCTGGGAATGACCATTTGCAGAGCCATGACATAGGCCCCCTGATAATCGTCCTTCATGGCCCCATCCTTTTTCACAAAGGCCTTCAGGTAGGCCGAAGTAGTTTTATCCAGTTGTATGTGATAACGCTCCTCATCCTCCGGCTTGCCCAACATCCTTGCTGTCTCCGACAAAATGCGCAGATCATTGACAATAAAAGCGTTGGATACAGGCCCGTTGTGCATGGCCATGTACTTTACATCCTTGCCCGGCGCCAGCCAATCCCCCAGACTGGGACTCACCCACAAATCCTTTTTCCCCATCAGCCCCTTTCCCATGTGCCGAATCTCACATTCCACATGGGTTTTCATGCTCTCATACTGCTGCCGCAAATGGTGGGTGGTGCCATACTGCTGCCACATCATCCATGGAAGGATGGTCACTGCGTTGCCCCAGCCCAGCATACTCATAAATCCCACACCCTCCGGCCCCCGGGCAGGTACCACCGGAGCCACATAGCCTTCGGAATTGTCCATCTGTGTAAAGCGAATATCCCGCAGGAACTTCGCCAAAAACTCCTCCGTGTCATAATTATAAGCGCCTGTCAGGGCAAACACATGACCATCCCCCGTATATCCCATACGCTCATCCCGCTGAGGGCAGTCCGTAGGTACTTCCAGATAGTTGCTGCGCTGTCCCCACACCTGGTTGCGATACAACTGTTCCACCTTTTGGTTGCCGCAGACAAAATCCCCTGTGCGTCTCATCTGGCTGTGCAGCACATAGGCGGTTAAAAGCCCCTCCCTGTATGGCACCCCTGACAATTCCACATATCGAAATCCCATGAAGCTGAAACGGGGGCGGTACTTTCTTGTTTCCTTTCCCCTGTAATATACAGTTTCCGCTTTGGCCCTGCGCAGGTTGGCAGTGTACAGACTGCCATCCCCATTTAATATTTCCCCATGGCGCAATCTGAGCATATCTCCCTGCATGCAGGTCGGGTCAATCTCCACGAAGCCAGCAAAATTCTGGCCAAAGTCAATGATGGTCACATCTCCCCGGCAAGTGACATTTTTCACTGGCATCTCTTCCTGAACCTTGGTATAAAGAATTCCCTCCTCTAAGACTTCCGGAATCTTCCCGGTATAGGCAGCCGGACGAACCACTCCGCTCTCTGATTTTGCTTCCCTTTCACTCTCCGGGGCTTTTTCGTCCAACAATTCTCCATGATAGATTTCGCCATCATAGAATCCTGCATATTCATACTGGCTCTCCTGTATGCTCACTGTGCCGTCATTGCTGGAGAAGACTTCCGTGCCCTCCTCCGTCTCCACTGTCAGAATCCAGGCCACCGCAGACTGCTCTCCATAAATCTGACACTTGTTGTCAAAAGTATAGCGCCCGCAGTACCAGCCCTGACCCAGATAGATTCTCAGAGTATTGTCCCCGGCTGCCAGCATGTGGGTCACATCGTAGGTCTGGGCCTGAAGCAGATGATGATAGTAAGTATATCCGGGAGCAAACATAATATCTCCCACCTTCTCACCGTTTACTTCCGCCTCGTAAACCCCTAAAGCAGTGATGCGCAAAAGGGCTTTTTTCACCCCAGCCACATGAATTTTCTGCAAAAATACATCAACCGCCCCCTCTACATAGGGGCGATCTGCCCGGATAAATTGCGTTCTCAGCTCTTCATACATGACTGCAACCTCCTTTTTTCCATCCCCCAATACATACCCTTGCCCTGTCCGGTCCGTGGCTTTTTTCAAAAACCATTGGCACTACCTTCATCTACCACATCGGGGAATCATTTTTTCTGATTTCATTTTTCTGATTTCATTTTTCGGATTTCATTTTTGAAACTTAATTTTTCCGCATTCATTTCTTCCGGCGCTTCAAAGCGTTTCAAGGCGATTCAAAATGGCTGTTCATAAATGCCGCGCTGCGCTCAAGGCTTTTTATGGGACTTTTCTCAATCCAGTTGCGGTGGCTTTCCAGTATCACCGCCTCCACCCCCGCCGTTTTTGCCTTCCGGGAAAGCTCCTCCAGGGGCATGGCGCCATCCCCCAGTTCCATGCTGTCACTTTTTAAAATCGGCGTCATACAAGGCCCCTGCTGCCGGGTTCCCCTGTCATTGATATGCCACAGTTTCATCCTGCCGCCCAGCGCATCCATCACTGCCAATGGATTCGCCCCGCACTCGGCGCACCAATAACTGTCAAACTCAAAATTCACGGCATCTGGGTCCGTCTCCGAAAGCAGCAGTTCATAGGCGTTCTGTCCGGGCGCCACCTGAAGAAACTCGCAGTTGTGATTGTGATAAAGAAGTGCCACACCCTGTTTTTTCAGAGCATTTCCGGCTTTGTTCAGTCTCTGTGCCAGGTTTTTCACTGCTTCTGAATCCCCATAAGGAAAGCGGTACATTCCTGTAATGACAATTTTATCCGTACCAAATTTTATGGCTTCCTGTGCTGCATCCTCCGGATTCCTCTCCACACTGCCCAGGTCCTGATGAATGGACACCACCTTGAGTCCGCTGTCATTGACCAGCCGCAGCCAGTCCAGTTTGCCGCCGCTTCCCACGGGCATCCCGGCGGCTCTGGTCATGAGCCGCACCATCATACCACTGGGATGAATCATAAATCCGCAGAGTTCAATTCCGTTATATCCCACGTTTTTCATTTTTCTCATAGTATCCGCCGCCTGGACTTCCTTGTTCATCACCGTTCCCAGCATAAATTGCTGCACTGCTTTGATTGGCATATTCATCGCTCCTTTTTACCCCCACCGCAAATCACTTTCCAGTCTGCTCTGTCTTCCGAATTCCCTGAAGAACACGATTCAGCTGACGAATGCTTTCTTCCTCAATATTGCCGGCCTGCTTGAGCAGACTGATGAGTGTCATACGCCCCATCATCCTTTGCAGCGCAGGATTGTCCTTCACGGACTGGGCAACGTCGCCCCTGGAAGCCGAAGCTTTGGCCATCAGCTTCTCTACAACAGCCCCTGCCTGGGGATTGGCCTGCAATTCAGCCAATGTATCGGATATAGAGAAGCATTCCGGATCAAAGGCATCCTGGTCAAACCAGTTGACTACCTGCTGTTTTTTCACGAAAACATATTCCGGGTTCTCCGTCTCCACCCTGCGCACTCGTATGCTGTGGCTTACGCCTGCCGCTCTCGCCTCAATCACATGTTCTCCATAAATGGGTACTGAAAAGCGAAATACTCTGTGCCCTTCCATTGAGTCAAACGGCCGGCCATCCACCAGCAGGGCTACCTGCTCCGCATTGGAATATACTTTGACCTCCGTTACCTCCTCCGCCCTGTCCACATACCTGCTGCCGCAGATATGCACCATGGGTTCCCTGTTCCAAGCTGCTTTGTATAAGTAGAACGCATCCTTTCTCACCTGACGGTCAAAGGTAACAAGCCCCTTCTGGTTCTCTCCATGCTTGCCGCCCTCATCCCTGCCGTCTGCGGCAAAGTCAAAGAGATTCCACACATGGGTGGCCCACAGCCAGGGTCTCTCTTCAATCATCTCCAACATATGTTCATGGTACACTGCCTGGTAGGACTCGCTGTAGTCCCCTCTCTCCGGATTGCTGTTCTGGTAACGAGGGTTGGCATCCGCTCCATATTCGCTGAACCCAATGGCCCTATGGGGATATTTTCTGTGGAACTCATCAAAAAACTCTTCGTTTTGCTCCAATTCCCCCAGATACCATCCAAAATACAGATTATAGCTGTTCACATCGGGAATGTCCAGAATGGTACTATCCGTCTCCAGCATAAACACATTTGCCATGGTTGTGGGGCGTGTGGCATCCATCTTATGGCACAGGTCATTTAAAAGCCTGTGGTTTTCCAGTAAATCCTCATCCACGGCGCTGGCTGCCGTAATTTCATTGCTGAGTCCCCAGACCATGATGGAGGGGTGGTTGTAGCACTGGGCTACCAGCTCCTCCATCTGCCGCAGTGTGTTTGCCCGGCCATTCTTCATGTGCATGGTGATATACGGAATCTCCGCCCATACCAGAATGCCGTTTTCATCACAGAGATCATAGAATTCCTGAGCATGTTGATAATGAGCCAGGCGCAGGGTATTGGCTCCCAGTTCCCGCACAATGGCCATGTCCCTTTTGTGATGCTCCAGGGTCAGTGCGCTGCCTGCGCCCTTTACGTCCTGATGACGGCTCACTCCCCTCAGAGGATAGCTTCTTCCGTTGAGCAGGAATCCTTTCTCGGCACTGATTTCGTAATGACGGCATCCGAAACGGGCGGACACCTGGTCCCCGCTGTCCAAGGTGGCCGTTGCTTTGTACAGATACGGATCTTCCACCCCGTCCCACAGATGAACATTCTCAATCACGAACCTGGCAATGGCATGGTTTCCCTGGGGCGTCACCTGCTGACTCATAAAAGGGGCATCGTTTTCCTGACCGCTTATGCTCACAACCACATCCCCCTGCCCCGCCTGCCAGGTTTCCACCATCACCTGTGCGCAGCCCTTCTCCAAATCCACTTCCGGAGTGACTTTGATTCCCGGAGCGCCGCAGTAAGAAAGCTCAAAATGCGTCTCCGGCACAAGAATCAGATTAACATCCCGATATAAGCCCCCATAAAAAGTAAAATCTGCCTTTTGAGGGTAAATCAAATCATTATCGCCATTGTCCACAGAGATGGCCAGATCGTTGCGGTCCCTCATACATTGTGTCAATTCCACACGAAAAGCGGAGTACCCTCCCTCATGAGATGCCAGCTCTTCTCCGTTGAGACTGACCCTGGCAGACATGGCCGCGCCGCAGATTTCCAGAAATACTCTGGTTCCCGCATCCATGGCCGGTCTCTCCAACACACGGCTATACACACAGGTGCCCCGATAATAATCGTTTCCCCCATCCTGCCCGTCCTGGGCATTCCAGGTATGGGGCAGATTCACTTTTTTGCTTTCCCCCTTTTGTGTGAAAATCCAATCTTCATTCAAAGAAATTATTTTCCTCATAAAATCTCTCCTTTATATTTTGCGCTTATGCTATAATGAATGTATATACTCCTCTTCCACCCTTATATATGGAGGCAATTATTCATGAATATTGAACAAAATCTGGCACTCTTCCAGGAACTGCTCTGCTGCGGCGATAATATATATACCTGGCGCTATGACTCCTGCGGGAAACTGCTTTCCACCAACTGTCCAGACGAATCTCTATTCGGCAGCGCCTTTTCCCTGTTGGGCTGCCTGGACCGGGCATTGGCATTGGGCCAAAATGGCGGCCAGCCCCAGGTGGTGGGAACTTCCTTTGGGCTTATATGGGGCGTGGACTTTGTCTTCCAGGAGGATGTTCTTCAAGATATGTATGTCATTGGCCCCGCCTTTTCCTACAATATCTCCTTGCAGGATATGGAAAACGGTTTCCGCCACTATGCCGGGCAGGACATCAGCCTGGCCTGGAAACACCGGCTCATTGGCGCATACGGCAGAATTCCCATCGCCCAGAACTTCCTTTTTATTCGATATCTGCTCATGCTGCACTATTGCCTTACCGGAGAAAAACTGGATGCCAGCGATACCTCTGTGGCGCAGTCCTATTCCGATGCCACTCCTTCGGCCGATAAGAGAGATCGACACCGGATATGGCTGGCGGAGCAGGCTCTTTTGGAGATGGTGCGCACCGGGGATTTAAACTATAAGGAGGCCCTGAATACTTCTCTGCTGCTCAGCGCAGGAGTTCCTGTCATGGGCCGTGACCCCTTGCGTCAGGCTAAGACTTCCGTCATAGTCTTTACTTCCATTGTCTGCCGTGCCGCCATGGAAGGGGGCTTATCCCCGGAAATTGCCTATTCCCTTGGAGATTCCTATATTCAGTCCGCAGAGAATGCCCGTACTTACGACGACATACGGGCAATCCCCACACTGATGTACGACGACTTTATCCGCCGGGTGCATAAAGTTCGACAAAATCCAAAGCTCTCAGCTCCCATCGCCTTATGCAGAGATTATATTGAGATGCATCCGGAAGAACGCATTAGAGCAAAAGATTTGGCTGCACTGGCAGGTTACACAGAATACTACCTGACCCATAAGTTCAGGGAAGAAACCGGACTCAGCGTCAGCGATTATGTAAAAAAAGTCAAAATCAACCGGGCCAAACTCCTGCTTCGCAGCACCGACCTCTCCATCCAGGAGCTGTCCGATCGCTTCTGCTTCAGCAGCCGGAATTATTTCAGCCGGGTTTTCTATGAACTCACAGGCTGCACCCCAATGGAATATCGGGAACAAGGTTAATATTATCTCATATTTTCCTCTATGATTTCATGGCGGGCCTGGGCTTTTTTCTCCGCAATCCGCTTCTGCACATTAACCATCTCCCCTTTGTCCAGTTTGCAGAATTTCATAGCCACAATCGTGCAACCCCAACCGATCACAGGCATTCCGAACTTGACCGCCATTGTCACCCAAAAAACCGCAGTGGTACATTCATCCCCGGGCTGGGGCATGGTGTGGGTATATCCCACCAGAGCCACAGCCCCGGCTGCGATGGTAGCGCTGAAAGCGGTAATGATTTTGTCCACCAGACTGTATGTACCGGTTACAACAGCGGGCACATACCTTCCGCTGCGGTCCAGTTCATAGTCTATGGTATCTGCCATAAAAGAAGTATTAGCCGTAGTAATACACATATTGGAGCCGTTCTGGGCCAGGGTCAGCAATACATACAGAATCATTGCGGGACTCATCATCACAGCAATCTGGCTGCTGTCAATGACCACAAAAAACAGCAAGGTTACAATGGAAATGGCCATGCTTACCCAGGTCCATGTGACAATGGCCTTGCGGCTGCCATATTTTCCCGCGTACTTTGCCCCCACCACCGCAAACAGAATGGAGGGAATCATACTCACCACCGTAAGCATGGTGGATATACCCATATTGCCTATGACGATGCCGAAAAGCAATGTGGTGATTACGGACTGGCTGGCGGTCTGCTGGGCAATTTTGTCGGAAGCATTGGAGACTATGTAACACTGTAGCGGACGATTGTGGGCTAATATATCCATCATATCCTTCACTTTCAGCGGTTCTTTTTTCTTTTTCAGTCCTGTAAAATATTCCGGCTTGTCAAAAGCGGATACACCGATGCAGACCAGCACTGTCCCTACCGCACCCATGCCAAGGCAGACAAAACATGCGGCGGAGAGGAACGCCTGGTTGTATTCTCCGCCAAACATGGGAAGCAGCACCATGTTCAATACCATCATCATAACCATGGGCACCAGGTAATTAAACGCAGTGGTCCACACCCCAATGGTTGGACGCTGCTTGGGGTCATTGCTCATAATTGCCGGAATGGTCTGGGCGGTCATATTGGTAATCGTATAACCGATGACATAGACAATGTAAAGCAAAGTGAACGTAATCCAGCCAAATCCTTTGCTGGAAAACAAACTAAACATGCCCAGCATAGCTATGCCTTCAATGAAAAATCCCGATACCAGCAGCACCCGCAGCTTGCCGAAGCGGGTGTTGACCCTGTCATAGACGAAGGCCAGCAAAGGGTCTGTGACCCCATCTAATATACGGGTGCAGGTAAGAATATAGCCAATTACAAGGGTACTGACACCATAACCAATGCTGGCGCTGTAACTGGCCAGGTTGATAAGGGAATAGACGCTCATGCCTACCAATCCATTGCAGGCATACAGAATAACTTGCCAAAGTTTCGCCCGGCGGTACTGTACGCCGTCAACTTGGCTGGCTGTGGGTTTCTTGGACATCATAAGTTCTCCTTTCTGAAAAGTAAATTTGGGGTTCCGAATACTGTTATCCTGATTATATCCTGCTTTTTTTACTCAAAATAGATAATAATTCATGTTTTGGGTCAATAATTAATTGTATCTTTCATGTCCCACGAATAATTATCCATTATCCTTATTTTTTGTTTTTTGATAACTGTATTGTTCCTTTACTATTTACGTAAAGAGAACAGGAGAACTTGTCAAATCCACAAGGTGGATGGCTGTATTGATTGGAGTTTGCAAAAAACATCGCAAACCTAATAGTCCAGTTAAGAAATGTCAATCTATTTATTAAAAATATTTAGCTGGACAGGTGGGGTTGCAAAGGCGCACAAGAGCAAATTTCATGAGACACTACTTAGTGTCTCTGGGTACTTACGAATGAAATTTGTCTCTCCTATGTGAGCGCCGAAGGAACCACACCCTTTAGTGCCGCCTGGCAGCGACTTAAAACAGGAGGGATTTATCATGACATTTGACAACAATTTTTTAATCGGCGCCGCCACCGCCGCCCACCAGGTAGAGGGGAACAATACCAACAGCGACTATTGGGCGCAGGAGCACATGGTACACACGGACTTTTTGGAGCCCAGCGGCGATGCGGTGGACCATTACCATCGTTATAAAGAGGACATTCAAATGATGGCAGAAGCCGGTCTGAATGCCTATCGCTTTTCCATTGAATGGGCGAGAGTCGAACCACAGGAAGGATACTTTGACGAAGAGGCCATTGCCCACTATGCAGACGTAATACACACCTGCAAGGCCCATGGCATAGAGCCCATCGTGACCATGCTGCACTTCACCAGCCCCAAGTGGCTTATCTCCAAAGGGGGATGGGAATCCGACGAAACCCCAGGGTATTTTGCGCGCTACACTCGGCATGTAATGGAGCGGCTGGGCAGTGAGCTTCGTTATGTCTGCACTATTAACGAGGCCAACATGGGGCTGCAAGTGGCTGCCATTGCCAAGCGTTACATGCGGCAAATGATGGCTAAAATGCAGGCTGTCAAAACAGATGCGCAGCTGTCCGGGAAAAACACGCAAGACAGCGGGCAGACGGACAGCAGCAATGCAGGCAGCGGGCAGGCGGACAGCACTGTTCAGATGGGTCTGAACCTGGAGCGGATGATGGCCAACCGTGAGGCCGCTGAGCAGGAACGTTTGGAGCTATTCGGCGTAGCCAAAACCGAATGCTTTACCAGCCCTCGAACAGCCCATGGGGATGAGATTGTCATGGACGCCCACAGGGCGGCAAGGGCCGTAATCAGAGAAGCTGCGCCCCATGTGAAAGTGGGACTGACCTTGAGCCTTCATGACATCCAGGCCCTGCCCGGTGGCGAGGCAAATGCGGAAAAAGAATGGGAAGAAGAATTTATCCATTACCTGCCTGCCATAGAAGCGGATGATTTTCTGGGAATACAAAACTATACACGTACACAAATGGGCCCGGAAGGAACACTGCCCCCGCCGGAAGGCGCAGAGCTGACCCAGATGGAATATGAATTCTATCCCCAGGCTCTGGAACATGTAATTCGCAAAGCAGCCAGGAATTTCTCGGGAGACTTGCTAATTACGGAAAATGGGATTGCCACGGAAGATGACTCCCGCCGTGTGGCCTTTATCCATACAGCCCTGGCAGGGGTAAACGCCTGTATTGCCGACGGTATTCCCGTAAAGGGTTATCTGCATTGGAGTCTGATGGACAATTTTGAATGGCAGAAAGGCTATTCCATGACATTCGGATTAATCGCCGTGAATCGTACTACCCAGCAGCGCAGCCCCAAGCCAAGTCTGTCCGTACTTGGCAGCTATTGCCAAAGGGAGAAACTATGACCTGCCCGCCCCTGTTACATATGACTCTTGCGGAATTTGTAATTGATGCCATAAGAAAGCTTTGAGGGAAGTTGGAGAATAAAGATGACACAATATTTTTGCAATCCTATTAATTTTACCTACCAGTATCAGTTTAATCAAAAAGGGGATGGCTTCTCTTTAAACCGGGAAGCCGCCGACCCTTCCATGATCCTGTTCAAAGGAAAGTATTATCTATTTCCCAGTATGACCAGGGGGTTTCTGGTCAGCCGGAATATGGTGAATTGGAAATGGCATCCTCTTGAAGGACTTCCGGTTTATGATTATGCCCCCGATGTAAGGGCCGTAGGAGACTGGATGTATTTCTGCGCCAGCCGCCGTGGAGACGTCTGCGACTTCTATCGTTCCAAAGATCCTGAAAGCGGCGTATTTGAGCGCATTCCAGGTACTTTCGACTTCTGGGATCCCAATCTGTTCCTGGACGATGACGGACGAATGTATTTTTACTGGGGATGCAGCAATATGACGCCCATCTGGGGCGTAGAACTGGATCCGGCAACCATGGGCAGGATAGGGGAGCCTGTGACTCTCATCGAAAACCACAAGACACAATACGGCTATGAGCGCACTGGGGAGAATCATCATTATGACCCCAACGGCAGCCAT
The DNA here is from genome assembly GCA_910586435.1 of uncultured Acetatifactor sp. Taxonomy (GTDB): domain Bacteria; phylum Bacillota; class Clostridia; order Lachnospirales; family Lachnospiraceae; genus Acetatifactor. The sequence goes on from CAJUGT010000091.1 coordinate 13,319, forward strand.
ATTATACAGATTCTAAAGGAACAAATGGCCAAGGCCATGGGCTGTGAGCCCGAAGAGATAACGGATGTCACTCCGGCCATAGAAGCCACCCCAAAACAGTACCAAGCCCTGCTGCAAGCCGCTTTGTCCGATAACCCCTATATAGAGGGAGCATGGATGACAAAGCATCAGGGGCACTATTATCTGCAATACGCCAGCCCGGGGGCACAGTTCAATGTCTATAATGATGGTGTATATATAGGAGAACATCCCTTAGGGCCTTTCACTGTCTGCGAAAACAATCCCTACTCCTACTCTCCCGGCGGCTTCTGCCCCGGCGCAGGTCACGGCTCCACTATGAAAGATCTGAGCGGCAACTGGTGGCATACCAGCACCATGCGCATCTCCGTAAATCACGAATTTGAGCGCAGGGTGGGCATATGGCCCGCCGGGTTTGACCAGGATGGAGAACTGTTCTGCAACCAGAGATATGGCGATTGGCCCCAGGCCGTCACGGGAGACTCACAAGACCCCTGGGCCCCTCCCCAGTGGATGCTCTTAAGCTATGGCAAAAAGACCAGCGCCAGCAGCCAGAGCCTGCCTGCGTGTGGCGCCGTGGACGAGAATGTTCAAACCTGGTGGAAAGCAGAGGAAGACGACCAAAATCCATGGCTGCAAGTGGACTTGGGCGAAAACTGTACCCTCAATGCCGTGCAGGTAAATTTTGCGGACGATATGGGCGTTGTTTCCCAACTTCCCCAGGGCGCCCAATTGGTGGGAGATACCGGAAGGGGACGTTATATAGAGGAACGCTCTTTTCATACCAGCTGGCTGTTGGAAGCCAGTGTGGATGAGAAAAATTGGGTGGTACTGGAGGATAAGAGAAAAAAGGAGACAGACCTGCCCCACGATTTGGTGGTAAAACCGGATGGCATCATTGTCAGATACATCCGCCTGACAGTCACCGCCACCCCCTATGCCGCTCCCGCCTGCGTCAGCGGACTGCGTGTATTTGGCCGGGGAGAGGGCAGCGCTCCCGAAGAGGCCGCCCAGGTCAAAGCCCTTCGGAAAGACGGCATGAGCATGATAGTGACTTGGAAAGAAAATTCCAATACTATGGGCTGCGAAGTACTTTGGGGCCACAGACCAGATAAACTCTACCACAGTTACCGGGTATTCGACCAAACAACATTGGAAATCCGTGCCCTGATGGAACATGTGGAGCAGTATTATGTGAGAGTGGATGCGTTCAATGAGAACGGAATCACTCCCGGGAAAGTTATTGTTGTGGAAAATAATGATTCAGTCCAATAACTGTTTCGGGCTTTGCGCCGTCATAGCGAACGCTTTGCTATGGCGGTTTTTAGCCCGGGGCTGCGGCAATTTGACGCCCTTTTCCAGAATTCCTCCATTGTCTTATTAAATTCCTGCGGCACATCCATATTAACACAGTGTCCCGCATTTTCAAAGAGAACCACTGTACAATCGGGTTCACTGCTTTTCCATGCTTTTATTGCCTCTAATTCCATGGGAATATCAAATTCTCCGCATCCGATTAACAAAGGATAGTTTCTTCGCCCGGTTTTATACTTGTTTACCATACGATTGAGCGTTGCCAGATACATAAATGACTTTTTGGGAAAGAGCATATTCATAGCAAAAAATTCATTTTGCGCCTGTAAAGTATAGGCGGAAATTTTCTTGTTTGCTTTTGCAAACCATTTCACCGAAAAAAGTGCTTTTAACATCATCAGCTTCTGTTTTGTGCTATTTTCATTTTTTAATGTAACGTCAAAATTATTTATATCATATCCGCCAAAGCAAGCCAGGGAACTTACCGCATATGGATAGCAATTAGCAAACCCCTGCGCTAAGACTGCCCCCAATGAAACGCCGACAATATGTACTTTATCAATATTTTCAGCTTTTAAAATGTCAGATATCCACTTTGGCATCTTATCTATTGTATCACCTTTTTGAGTATCCGCTGACTGTCCATGGCCAATAATGTCAATAGCCAGGATATTATATTTATTCTCAAAATACTCAAACTGGGCTTTGAACATATTATGGTTGACAAAAGCAGCATGGATAAAAAGTATCCATTCGGCTTGTTTGGTCCTGCTTACAAAATATGTAATTGGTGAATTGGCTGACTTTATTGGCTTCATTGTTTTTCATTCCTCATTTCATCAAGAAGTTTCTGATACCACTCGATATTGAATTTCATAAAATCTTTACCATATTGGGCTGCCGCAAACTGATAACGGAGAATATCCCTGTGTTTATCAGGAACATTGACATTTTCTGCTTCTTCGCAAATGGCATTCAGTACAGTATACTGCTCTTCCAAATGTGAAATATATTCCTGTAACCTTGTCTCACGGGTTTCTTTTGCAGAAAAACCCATAAAATATAATTTTGCCAATTCAGGATTTTTGCTGCTCTGTATTCCTATGGGTGTGGATACCCACTCTATAAACTTCTGTTTTCCACTATCCGTTATGGAATAAATCTTTTTGTATTTTCCATTTTCAACAGCCTCTTCATACTGAATATATCCGCAATGGAAGAGTTTTTTCACAGCAGCCTGTATGCTTCCCATACTGCTGCTGTACATCATATTCAGCCCCTTATCTATTCGTTCACGCAGCTGATAAATTGTCCTGCTGCTCAACAGCAAAAGTCCCAGTATAATATTATCCATATACCCTCCAATGATACTATTAGCAACATTACTATTATATCTCTTTTTTAGGTTTCGTCAATACATAAGGAATGCTCATCACGGCAAACGCATGAATAAACAATCTATAAACAATTTGTAAATGTTGCATCGCTGTATGCGATTATTTTGGGACCGTCAGTATCACACTATTCCAAGCCAGGAATCAAGCGACAAGCATATTAGTTAAAAATATTTTGAAATAGCTGTTGACTTTGAACACTGATATGGTTATAATTCTATTTAAAGAAAATTTGAAATAGAAGGAGCGAGAATGATTGGCAGTAAGTGAAGTATTGGCAGCTTTGGCTGATGAAACCCGCAGAAAGATTCTGCAAAAATTAAAGGATGGCAGAATAAATTCTGGCGATTTAGCACATGCCCTAAACATGACACCACAGGCATTATCTTATCATTTGTCAAAGCTGAAAAAGGCGGACCTGATTTATGAGACAAAATACAAAAATTTTATTTATTATGAGCTGAACTTATCTATTCTGGACGAAG
>CAJUGT010000092.1:0-10012 GCA_910586435.1 uncultured Acetatifactor sp.
CTTTAGTGCCGCCTGGCAGCGACTTAAAATAGTCCAGCTAAGAAATGTCAATAGGAAATTTAAAAACAGTCTCGGAACGAAGGCACCTGGAAGGAAATTTCAGCTGAGTTCTTTGCAGATGAAATTTTCTTCCCTGGTTAGGGTGCTGAAGTGCAGAGACCGGAACCAGTTCCCGCTTGCGGGAACTGGAATAGGAGGACAGGATATGAGGAAAATTGCCATTATTACGGCCAGAGGAGGAAGCAAGAGAATACCGGGAAAGAACATCAAAGAGTTTTGCGGGAAGCCAATTCTTGCGTATTCCATAGAGGCTGCGGTTGACTCCGGGATGTTTGATACCGTAATGGTCTCCACTGATGATGAGGGAATCGGAGAAATTGCGAAAAAATATGGGGCCCAGGTTCCGTTTTACCGAAGTGAGGAAACTTCTAATGACCATGCAACCACAAATGATGTATTGTTAGAGGTTTTGTCGGAGTATGAGAAACGAGGAGAGCAATTTGAACTTGCCTGCTGCATCTATCCCACGGCGCCTTTTGTGTCGGGGGAGAAGCTGAAACTTGCGGTAGAAAGTCTGGAAAAAAGTGACGCGGATACTCTGATACCTGTGACGGCTTTTTCCTATCCGCCCCAGCGTGCTATGCTTATCAGAGAGGGAAGGCTGGTATTTGAGTACCCGGAATATCTGGACAGCCGTTCCCAGGATTTAGAACCCCACTATCATGACGCAGGGCAGTTTTATGTATTTAGGACGGAGGCATTTCAACAAAACCGCCGCCTGATGACCGGGAATATATTGCCATTGGTTCTTTCGGATATGGAAGTACAGGATATTGACAATCCTACGGACTGGGAGATTGCAGAGATAAAATATCGGATACTGCATCCGTAAGCAGATGAGGGGTGAAATGCAGAGACCGGAACAAATTCCCATAAATGGGCAAGTTCCCATAAATGGGTAAGTTCCCATAAATGGGAACTTTGTGAATAGGAGAGGCGATGAACGAAAAGAAGCTTGCGTTGCTGTCGAATGTAAATATGGATTTTGTGGTACGGCAACTTCAAAAGAGCGTGAAGGTATATCGGACAGAAGGGTATGGAAATGAGCTTGGCATTATGATGAACCAATCCTCCTCTTACCATGCGTTTGGGCCGGATATTACTTTTCTTGTGATGGATTTGATGGAACTGATAGAGCATGAATTAGATCCGGCGGCGGCAAAACAGCGGGTGGAACGTTGGTTTGCCGTCGTCAGCGACATTTTGGAGCCGAATATTATTTATTATATTTCTGATGGGTATTTATGGGGGCCGGAGTTGGAGGTGCTTTCCGATGCGGGACAAAAGGCGCGGCTGGAGCATATATGGCAGGATGCGCTGGAAGAACTGAGCGGAAAGCACAGCAATGTGCGTATTTTTCCATATCGCCGCATGATTGAGAAACTGGGCGAAAAAAATGCCTTTTCCATGAAAATGTGGTATATGGGCAGGATTTTGCTCAGCAACGAAGCCCAGCGAACATTGGGAGAGCTGATACTGCACTGGGCGGAAGTGGAAGGACGGGTTTCTAAAAAGGTATTGCTTTTGGATTTGGACAATACTTTATGGGGGGGCCTGGCGGGAGAGAAAGAACACACTCCCATTCAGCTGTCAGAAGAGCATGTGGGGCTGGCTTATAAAAATCTTCAGAGGGTCATTTGGCAGATGAGGAAAGATGGGGTATTGCTGGGGATTGTTTCTAAGAATAACGATGCGGATGCTATGGAGATAGTAACAAATCATCCCCATATGGTGCTGCGGCCGGAAGATTTTTCGGCAAGACGAATTAATTGGTCCCCAAAGCATGAAAATATTCGGGAAATTGCGGCGGAATTAAATTTGGGGGAAGATTCTTTTGTATTCTGGGATGATAATCCAGCAGAGAGGCAGCTTGTCAAAGAAATGCTTCCTATGGTGACAGTGCCTGAGTTTCCGGACAGGCCGGAAGAATTGGCCCAGGCCATGGGGGAGATTTACAGGCAATATTTCGCAAAGGCGCAGGTCACGGAGGAGGATGCGGCAAGGGCAGCGCAATATGCAGCCAATGCGGAACGGAGCCATTTGGCCAAGACCACAGGAAGCTTTGAGGAATATTTGAAAGAACTGAAAATGAGCGCTGTCCGGGTAAATCCAAAGGAACATGTGGAAAGGTTCTGCCAGCTGCTAAATAAGACCAATCAGTTTAATCTGACCACCAGAAGATATACCCAGGGACAGGCCGCTATGCTGTTAGAGGATAATAGGAAAAGAATCTATATGTATCAGGTCTCAGACCGTTTTGGAGACAATGGCATCGTGGTGGTAATCGTGGTAGACTGCGCAGGAGACATACCCATGGTGGAGGATTTTGTTATGAGCTGCCGGGTCATGGGGAGAAATATAGAAGATGCTCTCATGACAGAAGTGGAAGCTGATGTGCGTGCCGGCGGTTATGAGTATCTGAGAGGAAAGTATATTCCAACGGCAAAGAATACTCCTGTAGCCGGATTATATGACAGATTGGGATATAAGAGAGTGTGTGAGAAGCAGGGGGAAGTGGAATATGAATTGCGTCTTGCCAATACACCAGGGAGGATGTATTATATAACAATAAAGCAGGAAGGGGCTGAATAACCCTTCCTGTATCAGAGCGTCACAGTGCAGAGAACGGAACAAGTACGTGCAAGCGGGACAAATCACCATAAATGGCCATTGGAATAGTCCAGCTAAGAAATGTCAAGAGGAAATTTAAAAACAGTCTCGAAACGGGGGTGCAATGTGCCTTTCAGACACAAGGACGAAATTTCAGACACGAAAGTGGCTGAAGATTTCTTCCCTGGTCAGGGCACCGTAGTGAAGAGACCGGAACAAGTTCCCGCTTGCGGGACAAATCGCCATAAATGGCCATTGGAATAGGAGAAACAATATGACAGAAAAGGTTATATCATTGATAGAGGAAGTATTGGATGTGCCAAGAGGAACAATTACAGAGGATACACGGATTGAGGATGTAGAGGAGTGGGGTTCCCTGGAACATGTGGCTATTATCGGGGAATTGGAAGAAAAACTTGGCATTGCGGTTCCGCTGGAAGAGTCACTGGAAATAGAAAGTGTCAGGGAGTTACTGGATATGTGCGAAAACTGCGGGTAAAAGTATGCTGTGGGAGGAGACGGTAAGATGGCTGTGACGCTGCGTGACATTGGAACAGAGGATTTGGAAGATATCATTCGCTGGCGGATGGACAAGGATATAACCAAATATATGAATACCAATCCCAAATTGACATTGGATGTTCAGAAGAAGTGGCTGGCGGAGATTCAGGGGAATACCGATGTCAGGTATTGGCTGATTGAAGTGGACAAAATGGGTGCGGGAGTCATTAACCTGACCGGTTTAAATCGTCCCGACGGAGAGATTGGCTGGGGATATTATATGGGAGAGAGGAAACTGCGAAGTATGAAAACCGCGCTTTCTCTTGAGATGAGTATGTATGATTACGTGTTTGAAAAGTTGAAAAAAAAGTCCGTATGCGGGGATGTTTTTTCTCTGAACAAAGGTGTGATTCAACTTCATAAGCTTTGTGGGTGTGAAGTGGTTGAGGAGAAGAAAGGGCATGTATGCAAAGAGGGCGTGTGGTATGATGTGACCTATATGTGTATGACTGCGGACAGGTGGTTTCGGATTCGTGATGAGAAGCAATATGAAAAAATAAAATTTGCGTAAGCGCATCAATTCATCAAGAACAATTGGGCAGTTATTTTTATACAAGTATAAAGGAGCCATGTGTATGAACAAGGAATTTAAAATAGGTAATCATGTCATTGGGGAACATGCGCCCGTATTTATTGTGGCGGAGATGTCGGCAAATCACAATATGGATTTTGACCGTGCGGTGCGTATTATGAGAGCGGCCAAAGATGCCGGCGCGGATGGGATAAAGATTCAAACGTATACTGCCGACACAATAACATTGGATTGTGATGACCCTTGCTTTCAGATTACCCAGGGGACATTATGGGATGGGACCACGCTGCACAGGCTTTATGAGTCGGCGTATACGCCCTGGGAATGGCAGCCAAAGCTGAAGAAAATAGCAGAAGACATGGGACTGGTCTTTTTCTCCTCCCCCTTTGATTTCAGCAGCGTGGATTTCCTGGAAGAGATGGATGTGCCTGCGTATAAGATTGCTTCTTTTGAGATTACGGACATTCCCTTGATTAGAAAAATTGCCCAAAAGGGTAAACCTGTGATAATTGCTACGGGTATTGCTCATCTTGCGGATATTGAACTGGCATTGGACACTTGCAGGGAGGCGGGGAATGAAAATGTCATCCTGTTAAAATGTACTTCGGCCTATCCCACGCCCTATGAAGACGTCAATCTTCGGACGATTCCTTCCATGAGTGATACTTTTGAATGCCTTACAGGGTTATCGGATCATACCATGGGGGCTGCCGTTGCCGGAGCGGGCGTGGCATTGGGGGCAAGGATGGTGGAGAAACATTTGACACTTCGGCGCAGTGATGGGGGAGCGGATTCGGCGTTTTCCATGGAACCGGAGGAATTTGCCCAGATGGTGGAACACATTCGGATGATTGAGAAAGCGCTCGGGAGAGTGACATATGCCCTTACTCCCGGCCAGGAAAGAGAGAGGGAACATTCACGTTCGCTGTTCATTGCCAGGGATATGAAGGCCGGTGATATATTTACCTCAGAAAACCTTCGGAGTGTAAGACCTGCCAACGGGCTTCACACTCGATATTATGAAGCGCTGCTTGGCAAAAGAATCGTCAGGGATGCCAAGATGGGAACGCCTATGAGTTGGGAACTGGTGGAAAACAGTGTCCCCGGTTCGGAGGGAAAGTGAGTGTGAGGGTTTTTGCGCAGTGAGTGTCGGAAGTTATAACAGAGGGCGTACCCCTTTGGAGGATGGTTATGTTTTTGGTTCGCGCGGATGGAAATGCCAGGATTGGCGCAGGTCATCTTGTGAGATGTGTGTCCATTGCGGAAGAACTGGCACAGCGGGAAGGATGCGGGGAAGTATGCTTCTTGTGTGCTGACAGTCAATCTGCGGAAATGGCACAAAGTTATGGATTCCGAAGCTATGTTTTAGGGACGGATTATCAGAACATGGAATCGGAATTGCCGCTGTGGAAGGAACTGGCGGCAGAACCGTCTGTCAGGCAGGCGGCTTGGGAAGGAAATCTTTTTATTCTGGTGGATAGCTATTATGTCACCAAAGAATATCTTGAGGCTCTGGGACAGATGGGGCATGTGATTCTGATGGACGATTTCGGAACAGAGCGCTATCCTGTGGACTGGGTGATTAATTATAATGCGCCGGCCAGTCCTGAAGCATATGGGGAATTGTACTCCGGCCAGGAGACAGTACAGCTTATCGGCAGCACATATGTACCGCTGCGGAGGCAATTTCGTACTTCTGGAACCGCAGAAAGCAGGGCGAATTCGGAAGCAGGCGGGAGGACTCTCAGTGTAGTGGGGGTCAGCGAGGCGGGCGGGAGGACTTCCAGTGGGGCAGGTGTCAGCGAGGCATGTGGGAGGACTCTGGGCGGAGCGGGTGTCAGCGAGGCATGCGGGAGGACTCCGGGCGGAGCAGGTGTCAGCGAGGCATGCGGGAGGACTCCGGACAGAGCGGGTGTCTGTGAAGTCAGGGAAGAGGCCAAGGCCGTATTGATTACCACGGGCGGCGGTGACAGTGAAAATATAGCGGGAAAGATTCTGAAAAAACTGTATGCAAATGGTCTGGAATTTCATGTGGTGATGGGACAATTTCATCCATATTTTCAGGAGATGAAGGGGCTGGAGAAGGAATACACAAATATTCATATTCATCATAATGTAACGGATATGGCTGCGCTGATGAGGAACTGTGATATAGCGGTGACTGCTGGGGGTTCTACGATTTATGAGCTGGCGGCCGTGGGTGTGCCTTTTGTTTGCTTTTCTTATGCAGTGAACCAGGAGCTATTGACAGAATATGTGGGGCGGGAGGGAATCGGAGGCTATGCCGGCGCATGGCACAGGGAGCCGGGAGCGGTTCTGGAACGCTTGGAAAAGCAGTTTTGGGAACTGGTTGGTGACGGGAAGACGCAAAAGGAGTACATCTTTCGGGCCAGGGCTATGACCGACGGCAGGGGGGCAGAGAGGATTGCCGACGCATTGTTGGGAAAGAACAGCCAAAGTGGTTGCTGATGTGTTGTTTGGGAAGAACAGCCAAAGCGGCTGCTGGCGTGATGTTTGGGGAGAACAGCCATAGTGGCTGTTGACGTGTTGTTTGGGAAGAACAGCCATAGTGGCTGCCGGCGCGTATTTGGGGAAGGATGGTCAAGGGGATTGCTGACGTGTTGTCAGGGAAAGGGTTGGGCAATGAAATGAGAAGGGGGCCGGACAGACAGGCAATAGGATATAGTGTGATTGCGGGAGTGATTTTCTGGGCTGTCTTTCTTTTGACTTTCCATGGCAGGGCGGAACAGGCGGATCAACAGACTGTAAAAATTGTCACTTTCGGGGACAGTGTCCTGGGAGAAATCCGTGATGAAACAGCGGTTCCTGCGCAATTGGAGGAGCTCTTGGGAGAGTCGGTGTACAATGCCGCCCTGGGAGGAACTTGCATGGCAAGGCAAAGGACGGATGGACGATTGGATTATACAAGGGATTGTCTGAGCCTGGCGGGGCTTGCGAAGGCAATCTGGGCCGATGATTTTGGAGTGCAGCGGGCGGCAAGAATACGTGAAAGCAATACGGAGTATTTCGGTGAGGTGCTGGAAGGGTTGGAAAAGGTTGACTTTTCTCAGGTGGAAATCGTATTAATTCAGCAGGGGCTGAATGATTTCCATGCGGGGACTCCCATTGAGAATTCGGATGCGCCCTACGATGAGTATACATTTCTTGGGGCTTTGAGAACAGCAGTCAGGGCGTTGCGGAAGGTCAATCCCACAATCAGGATTGTGGTGGTAACACCTACCTACACTTGGTATAAGGAAAAAGGACTGACCTGTGAAGAGATGGATCAGGGAGGCGGCACCATGGAAGCGTATGTGGAAGCGGAATTGCGGGCGGCCCAGGAGCTTGGGATAGAAGTCATTGATGTCTACCATGATTTCTTCCCTCATGAGAGCTGGGATGATTGGAGTATTTACAGCAGGGACGGGCTTCATCCCAATGAGGCAGGCCGGGAAAAGCTGGCGCTGCGCATTGCGGAAGTGCTGAAGGAAGGGATATAAACTGTGGACGGTGAAAGGCAAAAAGGACGGTGAAGGGAATGTTGGTGCCTGAGAAAGCAATTCGGTTGTTGTATGGGAAAGTAAAGCGGGAATGGAAAACAGCGTTTCTCTCCTGTGTATTGTTGGGATTGATGATTCATATGCCAATGTTACTGTCAGATATTCCGAACCATGATGGGCTGGACAGTATGTATTTTGACCAGAATATGATTACATCAGGAAGATGGTTTCTGATGGTTGCCTGTGGATTTTCCTCTTTTTATACACTGCCATGGGTTATTGGCATTCTGGGGCTGTTTTTTCTGGGCTGTACATCGGCGGCTTTGTGCGAACTTCTGGATGTAAGAAAGACCTGGGCGGTGGTATTGGTAAGCGGATTGCTGGTATCATTTCCGGCATTGGCGTCTACCTTTGCCTATGTATTTACTTTGGATGGTTATATGCTGGCAATGTTTTTGGCGGTGCTGGGGGTGCTTTTTACGAAAAAGTACCCACATGGGTATGTGCCCGGAGCGGTATGTCTGGCTTTCAGCATGGGTACCTATCAGGCGTATCTTTCTTTTGCCATGATTTTGAGTGTGTTTGTTGTCCTGAGGTTGTTTGGGTGGGAAGATGGCAGCATACATGGAAAGGAGACAACGGCGGGGAAGAGAGGGGAGGCTTCTGTCAGGGAAGCCATACTTGGGGCGCTTCATTATCTGTACATGGGAGTGCTGGGAGGAGGACTTTATCTGGTACTCTTGCAGGTGCTTTTAAAGATACAGGGAAAGAAACTGGCGGAATATCAGGGCATTGACTCAATGATGTCCGGCGCTGCCGAAGGGGGAGGGGTGCTGGCTGCCGTGGCGGAAATGTACCGGGACTTCCTGGGATTTACGCTCAAGGGCAATATATTGTTTCAGAATGGTATTTCCATGGCTGCCTGTGTATTGCTGGCAGCAATATTGGCAGCGGCGGTATTCTTATTGTTTTGGAGAAGAAAATACTGGAAGAATCCGCTGCGATTGGTTATAATGATATTATTGGTGATTGCGCTGCCTGTGGCAACCAATATCATATTGCTGATTTCGCCCACAGTGACTTATCATTTGCTTATGCGCTATCAATGGGTACTGTATTTGATTGGCATTGTGGCCTTGATTGGAGGGTGTGATTTTGGAAAAGCAGGCATTTGGCTGGAATGGGGTGTATGCCTGAGTGCTTTTGTGTTGGTTTTTTGCTTTGGCATTACAGATAATATAGCGTATTCCAATCTGCAAAAAAAGTATGAGAAGACGTATGCTTATTGTGTTCGTCTAGTAGACAGAATAGAACAGACGGAAGGGTATTATCCGGGAATACCCATTGCCATGATTGGGGTGGTAGGGGAGGAACAGTATCCGGTTACGGATTTGACATTGCCTGTGACCGCCAATATGATTGGAATGAACGGTGACATTCTGCTCTATCGGGGAGATAATTACAGGCTGTTCGCAAAAAATTACCTGGGTGCGACACTGAATATTCTGCCTGCGGAGGCCATGGAGGAGATGTACTATTCTCAGGAATATATTGACATGGACAGTTTTCCCGGAGCCGATTCCATTCGTATCATTGACGGGGTGATGTACATTAAAACAGAGAATGCCACAAGATAATTTTTGTGGGAAAGCGTGTAAGAGGATATTAATATGGCGGTTTTATCAATTGTATTGCCGGCCTATAACGAAGAACAGAATATTCCCAATACGGTAACAGTGCTGTCAAACTTATTGACGGAAAAGGAAATTGCGTATGAACTGATTTTTATCAGTGACGGTTCCAGAGATGGGACATTTGCCGAGATACAAAAGGCTGCCGAGGGGAATCCAAATGTCAGAGGGGCGGAATTCAGCCGCAATTTTGGCAAGGAGGCGGCTATTTTCGCAGGACTGGAAATGGCGGGCGGGGATGCGGTTATTGTGATGGACTGCGACTTGCAGCATCCGCCGGAGATAATTCCAAAGATGTGGCAGCAGTGGCTGGAAGGCGCTGAAGTGGTGGAAGGGATTAAACAGGACCGGGGAAAAGAAAAGCTTGGCTATAAACTTTCTGCAGGATTGTTTTATAAGGTCATGAGCAGGCTGATTAAGATAGATATGAATGCCTCCTCGGATTTTAAGCTCCTGGATCACAAGGTGGTGGAAGTGCTGCTTTCCCTGCCGGAGCGCAATACCTTTTTCCGGGCGCTGAGCTTCTGGGCAGGATTCAGAACAGTGCCAGTCTATTATGAAGTACAGGAGCGTCAGTTTGGAGAGAGTAAATGGTCATTTTTCAGCCTGATGAAATATGCCATTACAAATGTAACTTCATTCAGTACATTACCATTGCAGATGGTGACAGTGATGGGAGTAATCTCCATTCTGTTCAGTATCGTATTGTTTATTCAGACTTTGGCAAAATTCCTTTCAGGAACGGCGGTGGAAGGCTTTACAACGGTGATTCTTCTGATACTCATAATTGGAGGCTTCCTGATGCTGAGCCTGGGAATTATCGGCCATTACCTTGCCAGGATATATGAGGAAGTGAAAGGACGCCCCAGATACATCATAAGCAAAGTCACAGAAAACGTCCATGGCAACATCATCGGCCCATGGAAAACCAAATAAAAAACAGTCTCGGAGCGCAGAGACGGCACAAGTTCCCACAAGTGGGAACTGGAATATAAAAAAACAGTCTCGAAACGGGGGTGCAATGTGTCTTTCAGACACAGAGAAGAAATTTCAGACGC
>CAJUGT010000092.1:10112-16518 GCA_910586435.1 uncultured Acetatifactor sp.
ATAAGCGGCTGAATAACCCTTCCCTGGATGGGGCACCGAAGTGTAGAGACGGCACAAGTTCCCACAAGTGGGAACTGGAATATAAAAAACAGTCTCGAAACGGAGGTGCCCGGAAGGGTTTTCAGACGCATAAGCGGCTGAATAACCCTTCCCTGGATGGGGCACCGAAGTGTAGAGACGGCACTGGAATAGGAGAAACAGCATGATAAATTTTAATGTGCCCCCATATGTGGATAAGGCGATGGAATATATACAGGAATGCGTCAGGAATCAGAAGATTTGCGGGGACGGCGCTTTCACCAGAAAGTGCAATGAATGGATTGAGAAGAAAACAGGAACGGCAAAGTGTCTGCTGACCACATCCTGTACACATGCCACGGAATTGGCGGCTTTGTTATGTGGAGTGGAGCCACAGGATGAAGTGATTATGCCTTCCTATACCTTTGTGTCCACAGCCAACGCATTTGTGCTGCGAGGGGCGGTTCCGGTGTTTGTAGATATCAGACCGGACACCATGAACCTGGATGAGAAGCTGATTGAAGCTGCCATTACGGAGAAAACCAGGGCCATTGTACCCGTACATTACGCGGGAGTGGCCTGTGAGATGGATACCATTATGGCGCTTGCGGCCAAATATGGCTTGAAGGTCATAGAAGACGCGGCGCAGGGTGTTATGTCCTCTTATAAGGGCAGGGCTTTGGGAGCCATAGGAGACTTTGGCTGCTTTAGTTTTCATGAGACGAAAAATTACAGTATGGGGGAAGGGGGCGCTCTTCTGATTCAGGCCCCGAAGGATGTGGAAGCGGCGGAAATCATGCGGGAAAAAGGCACCAATCGCAGCATGTATTACCGTGGGCAGATTGATAAATATACCTGGATAAATTATGGCTCTTCTTATTTGCCCAGTGACACCAACGCAGCTTACCTGTATGCGCAGCTGGAGATTGCGGAGAAGATGAATGACGCAAGGCTGGCTCTTTGGGAACGCTATTACAGAAATCTGGCTCCGTTGGCTGAAGCCGGGAAAATAGAGCTGCCGGTTGTTCCGGAAGGCTGTGTGCATAATGCCCATATGTTTTATATAAAGGCTGCGGATTTGGAGGAACGGACAGAACTGCTGGCGTATCTGAAGCAGAAAGAGATTTTGTCAGTGTTCCATTATATTCCTTTGCATACGGCGCCGGCCGGGGTAAAGTTTGGACGGTTTCATGGGGAGGACAGATATACCACCAAAGAAAGCGAGCGTCTGGCAAGACTGCCCATGTACTATGGTCTGACCGTGGAACAGGTGGACTATATCTGCGATATGGTCAAAGGATTTTATGTATGAGAAACAAAACTTTCCCGCACTTGGGGGCGATTATAAAAAGGATACTTTTGATTGGTTTTACCATTCAGATGTTTTTGGGAATTGCCTGGATGTGCTGTAATTTTATGCAGGTACAGGATTTTGGCAAAATCTATTTTTCCGGGAAAACGCTCCTGCCGGAAGGCGGGTATTCCTCTCTGTATTATTATTTGTTTGTTATTCTGGGCTCAATTCCGCAATTAATGTACCTGTTGCAGCTGTCAACCGCGTTTATGGCGGGATATTATTTCCTTGGAATGTTGGTCAGCAGAAGATACGCAGTATGGGGAAGCCTTGTACTGATGACATTTCCCTTTGCAATGCAGTGCCATCTTGCCATTTTGCCCTACTCCTTTATGAGTTCCCTGGCTTTTTTGCTGTTTGCGTTTCTGTGGAGACTGTCGAAGGGGGAGAAACTGCTGGCAGTCCTGGGGGTAGTTCTCTGCGCAATTTTGGTGCCTGTATTGTCAGGCTGGCCGGAAGCTGCCGGACGCAAGGAGGCAGGCCACAGCCTGGAGGCTGCGATGGCGAGCCGTATCGCGTGGCCCACCTTATGGAATGATTATGACAGATGGCCGGAGGAGCTGCGTGACATTACCAGGGATGTTGTGTGGGAAACTACTTATTATCCGGGGAATATGTGCCTTTTGTATGAGGCTGTGGAGAGCGGGACGGATCTGGAAACGGCAAAGGAGTATTACAGGGAGATGGCAGAAATAGCCTGGACGCATCATGCGCCCATGGTAATTCGTCAGATGGGCTGGGATGTTCTGGGATATGTGGTGACACCTGTTATTTTTCACTTGCAGCTGCAAGGGGAATCCTATGATTCATACACCAGCGGGAACTATGAGGCAATGCGGGGGAATTCTCCTGTTCTCACCAGATATTATGTGGAATACGGTTCCTGGTGGTTTGTCTGTCAAACGGTATTGACAGGGATTCTGGCTATGTTTCACATCCCCAGGGAGGGAAGTTTCAATTGGAGGGCCCTGCTTCTTATTCTTGCGGTGTCAGGCATATGGGTTTCGGCTGTCACGTTGCGGGGAGCCGGAATGATGGATTATAAATATACCACGGCTGTCAATGCCTTATGGCTTGTCTGGTCCATCCTGGAACTTTATAAGGACAAAATGAAAAGGAAGTCTGTCGGGAATGGCTAGGAGGAAGAAAAAAGAAAATCACATAATATGGTTCTGGCTGGGAGTCGCAGGTATGCTTTTGACCCTTGTACCCTATGTGATACTGGGGGAGGACGCAATATTTACTTACCACGATCAGTTGGATGGGGAAATGATTGCCTATCTATTGCAGGCAAAGAATCTGTTTTCGGGGAATATGCTGCCGGAATTTATGGGGGGAATGCCAAAGACGGCCCTTACCATGCCAGCGCCGATTTGTGTGCTGCTGTTTTTAGGAGGCAACGGTTTTGCTGCCCTGACATTCATGCAGCTTATGGGAAGGCTCGTGGGGTTTACAGGGATGTACCTCTTATCGGAGGAGATAACACAATCCGATTGGATTGGGGCAGCGGTGGGCATTTTATACGGCTTGCTTCCTTTTTTGCCCGTATATGGTCTGTCACAGTATGGGATTCCGTTGCTGTTCTGGTGCGGGCTGCAATTGAGAAAGCAAAAGCATCTGGCTTTGGCATTTGGCTATGTGATTCTGTTTGGGTTATCCTCCTCCCTGGTTTTGGTTGGGTTTGGTCTGTTGGGAATAGGGGCGCTTGTGCTTTTATGGGATTTGCGCGGAAAGGAAAGGAAACCACATTTTCTGATAGGGTGGCTTGTTCTGGCTGGCATCTATGTGGCGGAAAATTCGGAACTCCTTTTTCAAGTATTTGGCATGGGAGAAGCTGTCATATCCCATAAGGCGGAGTATAAATTACAGCCCCAGCCCTTCTGGGGAACTTTTGGACAGGCGCTTTTGCAGGGAGGACAGCATAGCGAAGGGTATCATAAATACTTGATACTGGTTGTGATGGCGGCAGTCATTGCGGCAATGGTAATCGGAAAGTTCGGACGCACAAAGGACAAAAGAGAAGTCACTGATAACACTGTGAGAAAACTTTGGCGCTGCCTGGGCATAAGCCTGGGGTGGAATGTGTTCTTTGCGTTTGCCGCAGCTGTCTGGGGAAGTGAGATTTGTATAGGCTTACGGGAGAGAACAGGGGCTTTGGGAGCGTTTCAGCTGGACAGACTGTTATGGATAGCGCCCTGCCTATGGTATCTGGCGGCGGCCTGTGGGGCGGCGCTCATATGGGACAGGCGCAAAAGGCTCAGGGGCGGTGCCGGAATTTTGACTGGGGCATGCATGGCGGCGGTAATTGCCGCAGGTGCCTTTACCGCTTTTCTGATTCTGTATGTGGGTGATATAAAATCCAATATTCAGAAACTGCGGAATCCTGAGTATGGACTTATGAGTTTTCGAGATTACTACGCAATAGGAGTCATGGAGCAGGTAAGGGAATTTCTGGCGGAAACTTCCGGGAAGGGTCAGGAAGAATACCGTGTGGTGAGCCTTGGAATAGATCCGGCGGCGGCCTTGTACCATGGATTTTACTCTCTGGATGGATATTCTAACAATTATCCTCTTTCGTATAAGCACAGATTTCGTGAGGTAATCGCTCCGGAGCTTGCAAAGAGTGAGTATTTGACGGATTATTTTGATGATTGGGGCAATAGATGCTATATGTTCAGTGCAGAGTGCCCGGGATACTATACCATAGAAAAGAAGGGCTTTCGTTTTATGGATTACAGCATAGACGCAGGGGCACTGAGAGATATGGGATGCCGATATATTTTTTCCGCCGCCTGTATTCAAGACGCGGATTTACAGGGGCTTATGCTGACAAGGGAGGAACCTTTTGAGACAGAAGACAGTTACTATCAAATATTCGTATATGAAATATTGAAGTAATAATTGGTTTCTGTCGGAATTCCCTGTCAGGGAGAGCGGAGGAAGCGCATTGTCAGTCAGGCCGGAAGACCTGGAGCGGGAGAGGGTTTTCCGGGACGGAAAGGAAGCGGGAATCTTGGGATTACAGATATTGATTTTGGGTGTGCTGCTGATAGGTGTTCCGGTGCTGGCCGGGGGGATTTTTGTTGGTGTGGATTCCCGGCGGGGGAATATGGTGTTTCGCTGGATAAGCGGTCAGTTTCTTCTGTGGGCGGGATTTCAGCTTATCAGTGTGCCGCTTATTCTCAAAGAGGGCACATTTGGCAAGCTGGTGGCGGCATATTGGATTTATATTGCGGCTTTGTTTCTATTGGCTATAGCCCAGGGAATACGGTATGTACAACATAGAAGGTCCCCTTCGGAAACCGGAAGGAAAGTCCATGGAAAAGAATGGGCAGAGTTGTTTCTATGGCTGATTTTTGCGGGACTCTTGTTGTTTCAGCTGATTCAGGCGGTCAGGCTTGCTTACGCAGACGGGGATGACGCTTATTATGTGGCGATTTCGGCCATTACACAGGATTCGGATACCATGTATCTTCGCATTCCGTATACGGGAGAGACTACCACACTGAATTACAGGCATAGTCTGGCGCCGTTTCCCATCTGGATCGCTTTTCTGGCAAGAGTGTCCGGAATGCCGGCGGTGACGGTGGCACAGGTGGTTTTGCCCGTGGTGTTCATTTCCATGAGTTATGCCATTTTTTATCTCCTGGGTGTGAGGCTTTTCGGGGAAAAAAAGGGCCAGCTGCCCCTGTTCCTTATTTTTACGGAGCTTTTGGTGCTGTTTGGAGATTATTCTTTTTACACAGCGGAAAATTTTATGATTGCCAGGAGCAGGCAGGGAAAGTCGGCATTGGGGAATATTGTAATTCCGTTTCTTTTTTTGCTGCTGATGATACTGCTGAAAAAATTTCAGGAGAAAGAGCGGGTGGATGCGCGGCTGTATCTGCTGCTTGGCGCTGTGGCAGTGACAGGCTGTCTGTGCAGTACGCTGGGAGCGCTGCTCATATGTATGGCGGTTGGGACGGCAGGGGTGCTGGCGGCATTTTGCTACAAGCGTTTTATCAGTCTGGTGCCTTTGGCCATTTCCTGTATGCCATGCCTGTGTTATGCGCTGCTGTATCTTATACTGTCGGATTAGACAGTCCGTTGGATAGCCCCAGGCTGGCTGTGTATGGGTAAGGAAGGCGGCCGGGGAGGGGAATGAGAGGAAGCTATGTGGAAGGAAGCAATTACGTTATTTCGGGAATATATGGGAACAGGATTGATTGTGATATGGTTTATCCTTTCTATGATTTATTTATGGGTGAATGAAAAAAGGAAATACATCAGGATTTTGTTTCTATATATGCCCTTGGTGCTGCTGTTGATGTATTTTAATCCCCTGTTCGCTGAACTGGTATTTCGGGTGGTGGGGGATGAAATATATTATCGGATCATGTGGCTGCTGCCTGTTACAATTGTAAATGCGTATACATGTGTGTGTATCTATGGACAAATTGCCCAATCGGAGCCTTCTTCCGGACAAAGAGAGAGAACAGGTGTGGGAGAATGGAAGAGGAAATTGCCGCCTGCGCTGGCGGCAGTGTGTATGGGCGGAGTGATTGTTGTGTCGGGCAGTTATATTTATGCCAATCCTTTTTTTCATAAGGCTGAAAATCTGTATCATGTGCCTGACAGTGTGGTCCATATCTGTGACATGATTCGTGTGCCGGGGAGGGAGGTTATGGCGGTATTTCCCCTGGAACTGGTGCAATATGTGCGGCAGTATTCTCCTGTGACTCGCATGCCCTATGGGAGGGAAATCACAGTGGAAAGATGGAATTATTTGAATCCTCTCTGTGATGCCATGGAGGCAGAAATAATTGATATGTCGGAACTGGCGCCGCTGGTACGGGAAGCGGAATGCCATTATGTGATTTTGCGTTCCGACAAGGAGAGAAAGGGAAGCCCGGAGGAATATGGTTGGATATTTTTCGGCGAGACTGACGGCTATGAGATTTACAGGGAACCCACAAGAGAATTGGTGATTCCGGTGCTGGACTGAAATCAAAGACCCCGCTGCAAGCAACGGGGTATCAAGCTTGCAACGCCCCA
>CAJUGT010000093.1 GCA_910586435.1 uncultured Acetatifactor sp.
AATCACCAGATTCTGCAAAATTTATGTATGAAAATGGTGTTATGGAAGGATATGATGGACAAGATATTCGTTCTGCTTTAAAACATGGAACTCTTGCAATTGGTCAGTTAGGATTAGCAGAAACACTTCAAATTCTTATTGGATGCGACCATACAACAAATGAAGGTATGGAACTTGCAAAGCGAATTGAACAGCTATTTAAAGATAGATGTGCTGAGTTCAAAAAAGAGTATAAGCTAAATTTTGGAGTGTATTATACACCAGCAGAAAATTTATGCTTTACATCTATGAAAAAATTTCAAGAAAAGTATGGTGTAATTACTAATGTATCTGATAAGAAATTTTTCACAAATTCGATTCATGTTCCTGTATGGATTAAAATGACTCCAACAAAAAAGATTGACATTGAATCACAACTTACTGGTTATAGTAGTGCTGGATGTATAACGTATGTTGAACTTGAAGGAAGTGTTAAAAATAATTTAGATGCGCTTGAAGCTATCATTAATTATGCGATGGATAAAGACATTCCTTATTTTGCAATAAATGTTCCAAATGATATGTGTACGAATTGTGGATATTGCGATGATATTAATAATGAATGCCCCATGTGTGGATGTAATGAGATTCGTAGACTTCGTAGAGTTACAGGATATTTAACAGGCGATTACAAAAGTGCATTTAATTCTGGCAAGCAACAGGAAGTAGAAATGCGAGTTAAACATCAAAAGTTGTAGGAGAGTACATGAATTATTTAAGAATAGACAAAGAAAATGTATGCAACGGGGAAGGTTTGAGAGTCGTTCTTTGGCTCTCAGGCTGCTCTCATAAATGTAAAGGATGTCAAAATCCTCAAACATGGGATGCTAATAGTGGTATCCCATTTGATGAATCAGCAAAAGAAGAATTATTTAGAGAACTTGATAAGGATTATATTTCAGGTCTGACACTGACAGGTGGTGATCCGCTCTTTGAAGGTAATCTTGATGGTGTATTGGAGTTAGTAACTGAAATAAATAAACGGTACAATATATCACAGGACACCCACGAAATCCGTCTTTCAAGTCCGCAGAAATCAATATGGCTGTATACGGGGTATGATTTTGTGGAAATGTTAAAAGATGCAGCTAGGGCAAAAGATAAAGAAAGTTTAATTCGTTTTATGATTATAAACAATGTAGATATTCTTATAGATGGTCAATATATAGACTCTCAACGTGACATAGCATTACCCTACAGGGGTAGTAAAAATCAAAGGCTTATAGACATCCAACATTCGCTACAAAAAGGAGAAATAGTTTTATGGGAAGGTTAGCAGAGAAACAATATATTTTTGAAGCTTCAAAGGAGAAACTGAAAAGATTAGGATTTCGATATAGTAAAAAATATGAAGGATATGTGCATACATTTGAAGTATATAAATACAAGAACTTGGTTCCAGTGATTTATTGTAGAATTACAGTAGATGAAGAATCAAAAAGTGCGTGGTTAAATATATGCGATGACCAGAATAGACTATATGCTCCTTATTATAATGAGGAATATGGAAAAAATGATATGGTAAAAAATATTGAAAAAGAGATAGCAAGAAAGCTGAATCAATTTGGAATTAAAAAGGTGGTATGAAATGGGAATGATTTTGACATCTGAATGTGAGAAATGCATACATGGGATAATTGACGAGAGTAATAAAGCACGCATTAAAGTCATTTGCCAAGATAAAGGGAAAGAATACCATTATGGACAATGCATTCCATGCGACAATATGAAAAAGAAAACAGGAGAGTAGCAAAATAATGAAAAATGTGGCGCAGTTTGAAAAAGTTAGTATGGAACAATTTATTAAAGACTGGAATCAAACATTTGGAAATAGACCAGAACAAACGCTTAACGAAATTTATAATAATATTAAGTTACCAGAGAGAAAAACAAAATATAGTGCTGGGCACGACTTCTATATACCGTATGATTTTCGTATTGTACCTGGGGGGAGAGTTATGGTTCCTACAGGTATTAGATGCGTAATGAATAATAATTATGTTATGCAGATATTTCCAAGAAGTAGTCTTGGAATTAAGAAGGGAATGTGTATATCAAATACAATACCTATCATAGATGCCGATTACATAAACGCTGATAACGAAGGGCATATCTTTATCAGTATTGAGAACCGTGGGACTGAGACGATTCTATTGAATTCTGGAGAAAGCTTTGTACAGGCTGTGTTTGTTGAATATGGTGTTGCTGATAGCGGAGAAGTCAAAGCAGAGAGAAGAGGCGGTATTGGGAGCACAGGAGAATAAGTAATATAGTACAAACAATTTCTTATATAAATATAAAGAGATATAAAAGAGGTAAGGCTTATATGCAATACAATGTTAAGGACATTCATATAACTAAGGACAAAGAAGAATTAGAAAAAAAAATAATAGAAATCATAAAAAGACAGATAAAAAATAGCATTACACCACCAATAGAATGAAACAGCACTAAATTAAAACATAAATACTGTTATATGTATTAAAAAGCAAGTAAATAGTTGATATTTTAACATTAAAGGATTAAAATAAAACTGTTTACTTGCTTTATCTATAAAATTATAGGAGGTAGAATGGATAAAGCAGCATTATATTTAAGATTAAGTAAGGAAGACGTGGATAAAATTAACAAAGGAGATGATAGTGAAAGTATTATAAATCAAAGGTTACTATTAATGGATTATGCTCTTGGACATGAAATGCAGGTAATAGATGTATATTCGGATGATGATTACTCAGGTCTATATGATGACAGACCTGAATTTGATAGACTTATCCGTGATTGTAAGCTTGGCAAATTTAATATAGTGATAGCAAAATCACAGTCAAGATTCACACGAAATATGGAACACATGGAAAAGTATCTTCACCATGATTTCCCTTTACTTGGAATAAGATTTATTGGTGTTGTTGACGGAGTTGATACCCAGAATAAAGAAAATAAAAAATCAAGACAAATAAACGGGCTTGTAAATGAATGGTATTGTGAAGACTTATCAAATAATATCAGAGCAGTATTTCAGCAAAAAATGAAAGCTGGACAATTTCTTGGTGGGTTTGCTCCGTATGGTTATTTGAAAGATCCTAATGACAAATACAAATTTGTAGTTGATGAATATGCTGCAAATGTGGTCAGGAAAATTTTTTTATTGTTTTTAAACGGATACAGTACTAAGGCAATTTGTCATATACTTGAGGATCAAAAAATACTAAATCCTACATCATATAAGAGGCAACAAGGTTTAACGTATCAGAATGTCAAGGCAGAGTCGTTTAGTATCAAATATAATCTTTGGAGTGAAACGACAATCAAAAGAATACTTACAAATGAGACATATATAGGAAAACTACTGCAGGGGACATGCAAAAAGGCAAGCTATAAGGATAAAAAGGTAGTATCTGTCCCAAGAGAACAATGGTATGTCATTGATAACCACCACGAACCAATTGTTGATATAGAAATATTTAATAAGGTAAACAATCTCCGTTCTAAGAGAAGAATATGCAGTAAAAACCAATGTGGTGATAAAAAAGTGCATATTTTTGCCGGAAAAATTAGATGTATGACTTGTGGACATACAATGATAAAATCTGGTGGGGTAAGTGGACATTCAAATGATTGGTATCTTCGTTGTCAGTTGTCAAACAAGTCAAGGCAGAAAGAATGTACATCACATAGCATACGATTTTCTGTTATAGAAGATGTCGTAACTAAAAAAATACAGGAGATTGTAAGGTGCGTATTGGAAAATCCAGATAATATTGAAGCGCTTGCTGCTATAATTTTTTCAAATGACAATAAGAGAAAATTGCAGAACAAAAGAAACGAATTAAAAAAATTGGATAGTGATATCGAAAATATAACACAATCAGTAAAGGCACTGTATATTGATCGAGTAAACAAAAAACTTGATGACGATATGTTTTTTCAATTGAAAAGTGATTTTGAAAAAGAATTGCAGGATTTAAAAACATATAAAAATGTGGTTGAGGTAGAAATAGGACAAATTGAATTAGAAATGAGTTCAAAGAAAGATGTTGCCGAAACTGTAAAACAATATACAGATTATAAGACGTTGACCCATGATATAGTCAATGATTTTATTGATTATATAGAAATTGGGGAAAAAAATATGGATTGTGAGAAACAAGATATTATCATTCATTGGAATTTTTGATATTCTATCTGGTGTTTGTGACATGGCACCCATGTATGCGGAATTTTATGCGGAAATGGCAGACTGTCATCAGGGCGGTATCGGGGGATGGCTCCGGGAGCCTCTCTTGTGGTTGGAAAGGTTCTGGATGAGAGAGGGGACGGAGCAACTGAGACACTGCTGGAAAGCCTGGATTGGATTTTGCGCATAAAGGAGACTTACAAGATTAGAATATTGAATATTTCTGTAGGGATTGGCTTCCTGAGTGAATGGGAGAAAGAAAAAGCGATGCAGGATAAGATAGATGAGGTGTGGGAAAGCGGCATTTTGGTGGTATGTGCCGCAGGAAATAAAGGTCCTGGTGACGGAAGCATATCCTCTGTGGGAAGCGGAAGATTTATCCTGACAGTTGGGTGCCATGATGGGAGTTACGCAGGGAATAATCCTATGCGATGTGAGATTTATTCCGGAAGAGGGTTGGCAGGCGGGCTTATTCGCAAACCGGATTTGGTGGCGCCCGGCACAGATATTGTTTCCTGCAATGGAGGATATGGTACTGGAAGAAATGGTAATGCGTATATGGCGAAAAGCGGCACTTCTATGGCAACACCCGTAGTATCAGGGGCAGCGGCTCTGGCATTTCAAAAATATCCCAATATGACCAATGAACAATGCAGACAAAAGTTACAGTTTTCTGCCATAGACTTGGGGCTTCCCTGGAATCAGCAAGGATGGGGAATGCTGAATGTGGAAAGACTCCTGATGGACTAAGGCGTGTTGCGGACTGATAAATATATTGGGCTGCCGGATTCGGCAGCCCATGATTTATGCGCATCAACGATCAGAGCAGGATTTCCGGTTTCATTATGTAGTACTCAGCTCTTAATGTACTTTTCCAATTGTCGTGTGACATCCTGTATATCAATGGGTTTGGCAATGTGAGCGTTCATGCCGCAATCCAGACATTTTTGAATATCTTCCGAAAATGCGTCCGCTGTCATTGCGATAATGGGAATTTCGGCTGCGTCTGCCCGGTCCAGCGCACGGATTGCTTCTGTTGCCTGATATCCGTTCATGAGCGGCATCCTGATATCCATTAATATGGCATCATAGAAACCTTCAGGAGATTGACGGAACTTTTCCAGACATAATTGACCATTTTCTGCCCAATCCAGTTTCAATCCCACAGAGCTAAGCAGTTCATTTGCGATTTCCCAGTTAATGTCGTTATCCTCTGCCAGCAGAATATGCTTTCCTTCCAGCTTCACAGCTCTTTTGCCAACAACATGACTGGATGTTTTTTCCTCGGTACTGTCGTCTGGAGATGAGATATACGGTTTGAGTCCATAAAAAAGAGTGGACTTGAACAAAGGCTTTGCAATAAATCCTGATACACCTGCCGCCCTGGCTTCATTTTCTATTTCACTCCAATCATAGGCAGAAATAAGCAATATGGGTATTTCTGTTCCATAGCGTCTGCGAATTTCGCGGGTGGCATAGATTCCGTTCATGCCAGGAAGTTTCCAATCTAAAAGTATAATTTGGTAATCTTCCTGATTTTGATGCTTTTCTTCCACCATTTGAAGAGCTGTCTCGGCGTCAAGACACCAATCAGCCCGCAGCCCTATGGACTTTAGAGATTCTACGGCGCTTTCGCATAACTGCTCATTATCGTCCACCACCAACATACGCCAATCCGGCAGCATCATGTGGTCTTCTTCTACTTCTGCTTTGGCGAGATCCAGAATGATATGAAACTCACTGCCTTTTCCCAACTCACTGTCTACGGTAATTGTGCCTCCCATGGCGTCTATGATATATTTCGTGATAGCCATTCCCAGACCGGAACCTTCCGTTTTCTGAACTCTGGTGCTATCTTCACGGGTGAAGGATTCAAATATTTTGGACATATACTCTTTTGACATACCTATGCCGTTGTCTTTCACAATGACATGGGTGCGGATATAAGAATCTCCTTTGGGGGAGGCTTCTTCGTACATGGATACATGAATAATGCCTTCTTCCGGAGTGAATTTCACTGCGTTCCCCAACAAATTAATCATTACCTGATTGAGCCGTATGCTGTCACAACAGACATTCTCCGTGGTGATATCATGAATGAAGATATTGAATTGCTGTCTTTTGGCCTTGATTTGAGGCTGGACTATGTTCACAATGCTGTCCATTACTTCCCGCAGGGAAACCTGATCCACATTCAATGTCATTTTTCCGCTTTCAATTTTTGACATATCCAGCACGTCGTTAATGAGGCCCAGCAAATGTTTGCTTGAAAGAGTAATTTTCTTCAGGCAGTTTTGAACAGATTCCTGATTGTTAATATTTGCGGTAGCAATGGCAGTCATGCCCACAATGGCGTTCATGGGAGTTCGTATATCATGGCTCATGTTAGAGAGGAATTCGCTTTTGGCCTTATTGGCATGTTCCGCCTCCCTGCGTGCCATATCCGCTACTTTACCTGCCTGCTGCAACAGCGCCATCTGTTCTCTTGAGATTTTGACATACTGGTAGAAAATCAGTCCCAGAGAACATACCGCAATGCCGGAAACAATATATACCATGTTATTCCACTCATGTCCCATTTGAACGATGACTTCCGTCAACTGAGAATAAGACATAACTGTAACCAGATACCATTCACTGTAAGACAGACGTGTACAATACAGGTGGCGTCGGTCATCGGAAACGCTTAAAATGGCGGAATAATCCTCATTGGATTCCATTGTCAATTTCAGATCTTCAATACACTGTTCGGCTTCACTTGTTCTGTCTCCAAATAAAGTGGTGACATGTTCAAAATAATTTTCTCCCACCGCGTTTCTGGTACGAATGACAAAGCTGCCATCTCTGCGGATGACATAAGAAGATACAAGAGAATTATCCGAATCCAGAAATAATATATTACTCATATATTCCGCAGAGAGCGCAGCAATCAATGCTGTACATTGACTTCCGTTTTCCATGTAGTAATTGCAGGGTATGCCAAACAGTACAAGGTTTTTGCCGTTGCTGTCTATTCCCGCCGCTACTTTTTGTTCATGATTGTTAAGGCTGTCCAGAAAAGGGGCAGGATCTACCGCTTTGATTTCGTCGCCATATATCATTTCCACATTGCCGTCACCTGAACAAAGCGCCAGATATTCAAACCCTCTGGCCTGGGCGTGATTGGTCAGGTTCGCAAGGAGCCTGCTGCGATCGTCGCTGCCGGGAAGGTCGGGAGGGAGAGTGGATATAATAGCGCTTAATTGTGAAATTCTGAAATCAATAATTGTCTCATAATGTAGCGTAATCTGTTCACTGATGCCGTTCATATATAGTTTGCCGACTTCTTCAATGGTTTTTTCGCTTTTTTGAGTCATGAAATGTCCTAACAAAGAAAAAAGGACAATAATCAGAAGGGCTACCCCCACCAGACTTATGGATAGTTTTTTAAGTTGCTTGTCTCTTACTTGCACTTTTGAGTGTTCCTCCTATTGAAATTTCATACTTCCCACTGTGTAACCTTCTTTTCAGGTCAGGTTTGTATAGAGATTGTTCTAAATTTAATACATACGACATTATTCTATCAGACTTTTATCAATGTGGCAAGATTAGATAAGTGATTTGATATGAAAAAAGATTGACACCACCGGTATAATTGTATACAATAATACAAAAGTATTGCTTTGGCAATGGAATACAAAGAAATCTTTATGACGATTTAGGAACAGATGCCCGACAGAGCGGGCAGGGAGGTGTAAAGTTGAGAGATAATCTGACATTCCAGAATCGGCCTGTCACAATGAACAGGAATAATAATCTGCTTCAGATAGAAGAGCACATGTATATTCTGGATGATGTGGAAAAGCCCAATGTATTTCGCAATATGTTTCCTTACTCGGAGATACCGAAGATTCCTTTTAATGACAGAATTGTGCCTCATAATATGCCGAGAGATATCTGGATTACGGATACCACATTTCGAGACGGGCAGCAATCCAGAGCGCCTTATACCACGGAACAAATAGTTACCATATTTGATTATCTGCACAAGCTGGGAGGGCCAAATGGCATGATTCGCGCCAGCGAGTTCTTCTTATACAGTAAGAAGGACAGGGACGCAGTGTACAAGTGTATGGAAAGAGGATATGAGTTTCCGGAAGTTACCAGCTGGATTCGTGCCAGCAAAGAGGATTTTAAGCTGGTGAGAGAAATAGGCATGAAGGAGACTGGCATCTTGGTGAGCTGTTCCGATTATCATATTTTTCTGAAGCTGAAAATGACCAGGCGGCAGGCTATGGATCACTATTTGAGTGTCATAAGGGAGTGTCTGGAAGAGGGTATCAGTCCCAGATGCCACCTGGAGGATATCACAAGGGCGGATATTTATGGTTATGTAGTGCCTTTTTGCCTGGAATTAATGAAGCTTATGGATGAATACAAAATTCCTGTCAAAGTGAGAGCCTGTGATACCATGGGGTACGGGGTGAATTATCCGGGAGCGGTTATTCCCAGAAGTGTCCAGGGTATTATATACGCCATACATACACATGCGGGAGTGCCCCATGGATTGATTGAATGGCATGGGCACAATGATTTTTATAAAGCAGTGTCCAATTCTACTACGGCTTGGCTTTATGGGTGTTCAGGAATCAATACCTCTCTGTTTGGTATTGGGGAGAGGACGGGGAATACGCCTTTGGAGGCTATGGTATTTGAATATGCGCAGATTAAGGGCGATTTGAATGGGATGGACACCACAGTGATTACGGAGTTGGCGGAATATTATGAGCAGGAGATTGGCTACAGCATTCCTCCCAGAACCCCCTTTGTGGGCAGGAATTTTAATGTGACCAGAGCAGGTATTCATGCGGATGGTCTGCTGAAAAATGAAGAGATTTACAATATTTTTGATACGGAGAAGTTCCTGAATCGCCCCGTACTATGTGCGGTTTCCAACACTTCCGGGCTTGCTGGCATTGCCCATTGGATGAACACATATTATAAATTGACAGGAGAGAGACAGCTGGAAAAGAATTCTGAATTGGTAAAGGAAGTCAAAAAGTGGGTGGACGGTGAATATGCGGGAGGGCGTGTTACCGTGATGACAGATGAGGAGATTGTCGCATATGTCGAAAAGATATGTCAGGAAAGAAATCTGTCATTTTAACTGCGAAACCGCTGCCAACAGATGGGAATGATACATTGGATATGGGGGCAAACAGGAAAAAATAGCGGGAGGAAGCATGGGTAAGTATGATGTAAAGCAGGAAGTTACGGATAAGTATTCCCTGCGGGGGCGTGTATTTCATAAGTTACGGGAAGATATCTTAAGCGGCAGGTACGCGGACCATGAAGAATTAAAGGAAGTGGCCATCGGAGAGGAAATGGGTGTGAGCCGCACTCCGGTCAGGGAGGCATTCCGGCAGCTGGAATTGGAGGGACTGCTTCAAATTATCCCCAATAAGGGGGCATATGTCACGGGAATCACAGAACAGGATGTGAAAGATATTTATGTGATTCGCTCTTTATTGGAAGGGCTGTGCGCTAAGTGGGCAACGGAACATATTTCGGATATACAGATGAGGGAGATGGAGGAAAATGTATATTTGGCGGAATTTCATGCGCAAAAGGGACAGTTGGAGCAGCTTGCGGAACTGGACAACCGTTTTCATGAAATTATGTACGAAGCCTGCGCAAGTAAGATATTGGAACATCAGCTGAAAGATTTGCATCAATATGTGCTGCGGGTCAGAAAGAAGACGCTAGCAAAGGCTGACAGGGGAAAGAAGTCCAATGAAGAGCATAAGAAAATAATGGAAGCCATTAAGGCAGGAAATGGGGATCTTGCGGAAAGCCTTGCCAACAATCATATGATAAACGCCTATCACAATATGGTTGAAAATGGGCTGCGGGAAGCCTATCGAGTCACTGAGGAAAGGGATACAAAATAACTGAGTGTGAAATGGAGGAAAAAATGGAAAAAATAAAAATGACAACGCCCTTGGTAGAGATGGATGGGGATGAGATGACCAGGATTTTGTGGCAGATGATTAAAGAGGAGCTTTTGCTGCCATACATTGATTTGAAGACAGAATATTATGACCTGGGCCTGGAGAATCGCAATGCCACCGACGACCAGGTAACGGTGGAGTCCGCCAATGCCACTTTAAAACACGGCGTAGCGGTAAAATGCGCTACCATTACTCCAAATGGGGCAAGGATGAAAGAATACAATTTAAAGGAGATGTGGAAAAGCCCTAACGGTACCATTCGTGCCATTTTAGACGGTACCGTATTTCGCGCGCCGATTCTGGTGAAAGGGATTGTTCCCTATGTAAAGAATTGGATAAAGCCCATTACCATTGCCCGCCATGCGTATGGTGATGTCTATAAGAACACGGAGATAAAAGTGGGAGGCGCCGGTAAGGCGGAGCTGGTATTTACGGCAGAAGACGGAACGGAAACCAGGGAACTGATTCATGAGTTTTCCGGAGCTGGCATCCTTCAGGGCATCCATAATACGGAGAAGTCCATCAGCAGCTTTGCAAGGGCATGTTTTGGTTACGCCGTTGATACCCGACAGGACTTATGGTTTTCTACAAAGGACACCATTTCTAAAAAATACGACCATACCTTTAAAGATATCTTTCAGGAAATATATGACACAGAGTATAAATCAAAATTTGAAGAGTTGGGGATTACTTATTTTTATACTTTAATTGATGATGCCGTGGCCAGGGTCATTCGTTCCGAAGGGGGATTTATCTGGGCCTGCAAAAATTATGACGGAGATGTAATGAGTGATATGGTGGCAACGGCTTACGGTGACTTATCCATGATGACGTCCGTACTGGTGTCTCCCGGAGGGGCCTATGAATATGAAGCGGCGCACGGTACCGTGCAGCGTCATTATTATAAGCACTTAAAAGGGGAGGAAACTTCTACCAATTCTATCGCCACAATTTTTGCCTGGACAGGGGCTCTGAGAAAAAGGGGAGAATTGGACGGGAACAAAGAACTGGTTGAATTTGCCGGGAAATTGGAAAACGCATGTATCAGAACTGTGGAAGAAGGGAAAATGACAAAAAGCCTTTCTTTGATTTCTACCTGTCAAACACCTGTGATTTTAAACAGTCTTGACTTTATAAAGGCCATTCGGGAAACTTTGGACAAAGCATTGTAAATGCTTTTGAGTCTGGGAATGTGGTGCCGCAAATCCGCTGTTTCCGCGGATTTGCGCACATTCAGGCCAAAGTATTTTACTCTGCTAACGTCTCCCACTCCGTATAAAGACTTTCCAGTTCCAGGTTTATTTCATTCTGTTCTGAAGTCAGTTCCTGAAGCAATGCCAGCTGTGTGCCGATTGCCGAATCGGACAGTTTGGTTTCTAATTGTTTTAAACGTTCTTCCAATAGGGCAATTTTTTCTTCACATTTTTTGAGACTGTTTTCTCTTTTGCGAATTCTGGCCTGTTCTTCTTTTTGTATTTTCCAGTCCTGCTTGTTTTCCGATTCCGCAGGTTTGAACGCAGTTGCTTTCTTGCCCTGGGAGGCAGGAAGAGAAACGGAACGATTGTCATTGGCTATGGTGTCTGCCATGGTTTGGTGTTTTTCCAGGTAATAATCGTAATTCCCGAGATAGTTGACAAAACGGTGCCCGCTTAACTCCAATATTCTGTGGGCTGTCCTGTTGATGAAATAGCGGTCGTGGGATACATACAGCAAAGTGCCCTCATAATTGTTCAAAGCGTTTTCCAGAATTTCTTTTGAGGCGATGTCCAAATGGTTGGTGGGTTCGTCCAGAAGAAGGAAATTGGCATTGCCCAGCATAAGTTTGGCAAGGGAGACACGGCCACGCTCTCCGCCGCTTAAGTCACGGATGCATTTGAAGACTTCATCCCCGGTAAAAAGAAAGGCGGCAAGGACATTGCGTATCTCCGTATTTGTAAGGGTGGGATAGTCGTCGGATATTTCTTCAAAGAGGGTTTTCTCACTGTGAAGAACAAGGTGTTCCTGATCATAATAGCCGATTTCAACATTTGTTCCCAGACGAAAAGCGCCCTCATCGGCGGGCAAAAGTCCGTTTATTATTTTCAGCAGGGTGGTTTTGCCGGTGCCGTTGTCTCCAATGATGGCCACATGTTCCCCCCTTTTGATTTCAAAGCTGACTTTATCAAACAGTTGAATTCTTCCAAAGGATTTGCTTATATTTTCTATTGCCAGCACATCATTGCCGCTTTGGTGTCTCGGCACAAGTTTCAGACGCATATCCGCCGCTGCTTCGGAGGGTTTTTCCAGAATCTCGGTTTTGGCCAGAAGCTTTTCGCGGCTTTGGGCGCGCCGGATGGATTTTTCACGGTTGAAGGAGCGGAGTTTTTCGATGACTTCTTCCTGATGCCTGATTTCACGCTGCTGATTCAGATAAGCGTGCATGGCGGCGGTGCGGAGTTGTTCCTTTTTCAGGGCGTAATCGGAATAATTGCCCATAAATGTGGTGCATTGTGTCCGGTCAATTTCTATCACTTTGGAAACTATGCGGTTCAGGAAGAACCGGTCATGGGAGACAATCAGAACCGCTCCTTTGTAATTCAGTAAGTATGTTTCCAGCCATGCGATTGAGTTCAAGTCCAGGTGGTTGGTGGGTTCATCCAGTATAATCAGATCCGGTTTCCGAAGCAGAAGTTTACTGAGTGCCACTCTGGTTTTCTGTCCGCCTGAAAGGGAAGCAACGCTTTTTTCAAATTCTGATTCGATAAATCCCAGACCTTTCAGCACACCGACAATTTCGCTTCTGTAAGTATAACCTCCTCCGGTTTCAAAGGCATGGGACAGAGAAGTGTATTCATCCATAAGGGATTGCAGCCGATGCCCTTTTTCATGCTGCATGGCTATTTCGCATTCGTGAATGCGGTTTTCCAGAGTTATAAGATGCTGTTTGATGGATAAGAGTTCCTCATAGATGGTATTGGAGGAATCCACGGCATTGTTTTGGGCCAGATAGCCCAGTGTCTTATTTTTGGATATTGTCACAGTTCCTTTTTCGGGTGTCAGTTCTCCTGTGAGAATGCGAAGCAATGTGGTCTTACCGGCTCCGTTGATTCCGACAATAGCGGCTTTTTCATAGTCTTCTATATGAAAACTGACGTTTTCCAGTATTTTGATTTCTGAAAATGTCTTTGAGATATTTTGGCAGGACAGTATCATAAGTTTCCTCCTTGTGATTAAAAAGTGCTTTTAATTGCCAATAATGATATATTGTACAGTGGATGGGGGGAAGCTGTCAATGCGGAATGAAGCATTGGCACACTGAATGGTGAAGTAACGAACCGGGAGGGCGGGGCGTTGACAAGGAATTCACATTTTGATATGATAATACATATGAATTTTTTACCAAATGTGATAAATGCCCCAAAGGGGCCATTGGGAGGCTGGCAAAACATTTGTGTGGGTATGGAGGTAAGGTTTTGGAAGACAAAGAAATCTCACAGGCCGTCATCGGACGGCTTCCAAGGTATTTCCGGTATTTGGGGGAGCTTAAGGATGCGGGTATAGAAAGAATATCGTCACAGGATTTGAGTGAGTTGATGAAGGTTACGGCTTCCCAAATCCGTCAGGATTTTAATAATTTTGGAGGGTTCGGGCAGCAGGGATACGGTTACAATGTAGAGCATTTATACACTGAAATAGGCAGAATTCTGGGTCTGGATCAACAACATCATTTTATTATAGTGGGTGCGGGAAATCTGGGCAGAGCGTTGGGAAATTATATCAATTTTGAGAAAAGGGGCTTTATTTTCAGCGGAATATTTGACCAGGACCCCACATTGGTAGGGAAGGAAATCCGAGGGGTTAAGATTATGCCCATGGACCAGATAGAGGAATTTATTCGCGGGAATGACATTGACATCGCAGTGCTGACAATTCCGAAATCAGGGGCGGTTGCGGTTGCGGAGAAGCTGGTAAAAAACGGTATCAAGGCAATCTGGAATTTTGCCCATGTTGATTTGAATGTACCGGAGGGGATTCAGGTGGAAAGTGTTCATCTGTCGGACAGCCTGATGAAGCTGTCATATAATCTTAGCAACAGCGCAAGGAATTAGAGTATGCGGGATGGAGAAGGCACAATGTTTCGGCGCAGGGGCGCAAAATACTGAGGGGAAGTTTAGCGGGAGCGCATGACGGGAGGTAACAGAGGGAGCGATGAAAAATAAGGGAGAGGACAGGCAGGCATTGTTTGGCCAGGCTTTGCAAGGGAAGAAAATTCCCATACTTACTTTGGACAATAAGTGGTATCGGTTATTGACGGAGGAAAACAGGGCAAACGTATCTGAGATGGAGGAGCAGTTAAATGAACTTTTGAAACGGCAGGGCAAACTGAATGGGGAAATAAAAGACATTAAAAAACTGAAGAAGAAATTAATGGGTGAAATTGTGGCTTTGGCTGACGAGGCGGAACAGGACCCAAATAAGGAGCTTACGCAGAAAATTGAACAGAGCAAAAAAATGGTGGAAGAATGCAATGAGAGAATGGAAGGCTACCAGGATGAGCTGATGGAACTTCCCAGAGAAATAGAACGGATTAATTTTCAGCTGATGTTGGCCACAATGGACTGCTGCTATGATACCATGCAGGAAAATATGGGCGAGATTCAGGAGATATCGGACTGGGTGACTCAAATCAGGGTGGAATTAAAGAAGCGCCTTATCAAAAAACAGGAAATGGAGCAGCGAAATCATGCAATTTATTCCTATATGCATGATGTGTTTGGCGCTGAAGTAATAGAAATTTTTGATATGCAGTATAACCCGGAGGAGATGGGGGAATCCGGGGAATAAACAGTCCAGCTAAGAAATGTCAAGAGGAAATTTAAGAACAGTTTCTAGGGGGCACCGAAGTGCAGAGACGGTACTGGAATATGTAAATTGGGCGGACTGACGGCGAAGTATATCCCGGGCGGTCCGTTTTTGCGCGCCGGAAGAAAGACTGCCGGCACGGATGAGTGCGTCCGGCGCGCAGGTAATCCGGCGAGGGGAGGACAGAAAATGACAAGAAATTATATTGTGACGGCCCTGGAGATGAAGCAGTACGACAATAATACAATAGAAGAAATTGGAATTCCGGCATGTGTGCTCATGGAAAGGGCGGCACTGGCAGCGGTTGAAATGGTGGAAAAGCATTGTTCTTCCATAGATAGCGGAAGGCAGGTACTCATTATGGCGGGAATGGGAAACAATGGCGGCGACGGAATTGCTGCCGGGAGAATTCTTGCGCAAAGGGGGTATCAGGTTGAGATATGGTGTGTGGGAAATCAGGATAAAGCCTCCCAACAATGGAGACAGCAGAGAGAGATTGCCGGGCATTATCCAATAGACTTTACCAATGCGCCTCACAGCCGTTCCTATACTGTTTTGCTGGACGCGCTTTTTGGCGTGGGGCTGTCAAGGGATTTGGAAGGCGTTTATGCGGAAGCCGTCAGATTGTATCATCTTCTGGAGGGCTGGAAGCTGTCATTGGATATTCCCAGCGGGGTGGATTCGGATACAGGAAGGGTCAGGGGATGCGCAGTCAAAGCGGACAAAACAATTACTTTTGGATTTCGCAAGAGAGGTTTGGTCCTTTTTCCCGGCTGTGAATATTCCGGTGATGTGGAAGTTGCGGATATCGGTGTGACAGAGCAAAGTTTTCTGGGCAGGGAACCGGAAATGTATGCGTATGAGGGAAGGGTGTGGGAAGCGCTTCCAAAGAGAAGAAAAGATGGCAATAAGGGGACTTTTGGAAAGATATTGCTGGTGGCGGGGAGTGCGGATATGGCCGGGGCGGCGGTACTGGCCGCCAGAGCCGCCTACAGAACGGGAGCGGGGATGGTCAGGGTGATTTCTCCTTCCGAGAACAGGATCATATTACAGAGCACAATTCCTGAGGCGATTTACGGAACTTTGGAGACTCTGGAGGAGGGAATGGAATGGGCGGATGTCATAGCTGTCGGGCCGGGAATCGGCAGGGGAGAAGGCGCTTTGCATGCGCTGAAAAGAGTGATTGTGGAGAGTCATAAACCGCTGCTGATAGATGCGGACGGGTTGAATTTGCTGGCAGAGGAAAGGGAACTTCAGAAGATTCTTTCCGCCCAGGGAAATACTGGAAGGAAGGTGGTTTTGACGCCTCATGTGGGCGAATTGTCCAGGCTTACCGGGGCTTCCATTGCGGAGTGCAAGAAAGATTTGGCCTGTATGGGAAAGGAGTTGGCGGCAAAGATGCACG
This sequence comes from uncultured Acetatifactor sp., assembly GCA_910586435.1. Classification (GTDB taxonomy): domain Bacteria; phylum Bacillota; class Clostridia; order Lachnospirales; family Lachnospiraceae; genus Acetatifactor. The sequence goes on from CAJUGT010000093.1 coordinate 16,454, forward strand.
CTGTTGTGGCGGCGAAGGATGCCAGAACCATGACC
>CAJUGT010000094.1 GCA_910586435.1 uncultured Acetatifactor sp.
ACGGATGCTAATTCTTCCGGTGTAAATATTACGCTTTCCATTTTTTGTGAGTTTATATCCGCAAGCATGGTACCATTCCTGACAATGAGCGGCAGCTGAAAACGAATGTCGGAAGTAATTCTGGAAGCGCTGCTTACTGACCTCGCTGTTGCGCAGGTAAACAGCATTCCTTTTCCTATGTAATCATTTAAAATATGAATGGTTTCCGCTGAAATTGTTTTGTCATCCCGCATCAACGTACCATCTAAATCTGTGACATATAAGGTTTTTTTCACGATTTCTCTCCTTGTAAAATCATTGGCGGTTTACCTCTTAGGATAAACCGCCAATGATAGTTTACAACTAATCTTTACATCTGTCAAATCCAGGGTTGAAAGCATAGAAGTTCTTGCTGTTCAGTTTATCCTGGGTGATGCGCAGTGCTTCACCAAAACGCTGGAAGTGAACGATTTCTCTGGCGCGCAGGAATTTAATGGGTTCACATACATCAGGTTCTTTGATCAGACGAAGAATATTATCATAAGTAGTGCGTGCTTTCTGTTCCGCTGCCATATCTTCTGTCAGATCCGTTATGACATCGCCTGTGACCTGGAACGTAGAAGCGCTGAAGGGCATGCCGCTGGCGGCCTGGGGCCATACACCGATGGTATGATCCACATAGTACTGGTCAAAGCCACTTTTTACAATTTCATCCATGGACAGGTTTTTGGTGAGCTGATGCACAATGGTTGCCACGATTTCCAGATGCGCCAACTCTTCCGTACCTGATTCGGATATAATATTGCGCATTACAGTAAACCCTGCTCTGAGAGAGGAGCATTTTTAAGGATAAATACCGAGGCTGTTTCTCTGATAAATTATCTTTGCAATGGTATCCAAAAGCACAGGAACATCCATGGGTTTTTCAAGATGCGCGTCCATGCCGCTTTCTATGGAATTCCTCTTATCGCTCTCAAAAGTATTGGCAGAAAGGGCAATAATAGGAATATTGGCCAATGTGGAATCTTCCAGGCTGCGAATGGCTCTTGTTGCCTGCCATCCGTTCATTACCGGCATTTGAATATCCATTAGAACCAGGAAATAATCCCCCGGCCGGGAATTTTTGACCTTTTCGACGGCAATGCTGCCATCGGTGGCCAATTCTGTCAAAAATCCCAATCCTTGCAGGATTTCCGACTCAATTTCCAGATTAATATCATTGTCATCCACCAGCAGAATTTTTCTGTTCATCAATTGTGAAATGATAGTATTTGTATCGGTAAAAACAGAGGTGAGCTGATTCTGTATGTGGAGCCGCAGCGTCGCCGTAAAAGTACTTCCTACACCCAGGACACTTTCTACTTCTATATCCCCTCCAAACATTTGGGCTATGTTTCTGGCTATCGTAAGTCCCAACCCTGTACCATGTATCCCGCTGAAGGTGGTATTTTGCTCCCGCTCAAAGGGTTCAAAAATATGTTCCAGAAACTCCTCTTTGATTCCGATTCCCGTATCACGAATTACAAACTGATATACTGCATAGTCATTTGCCTGCTGTTCCAATTCCATGGCAATAATGTCAACTCTGCCGTCATTTTTTGTATATGCCACCGCATTGTCGGCAAGATACAGCAATAGCTGTTTCAGCTTGTCCCTGTCACTGATAATATCACAATGTTCCAGACCAGCCGTACTCAAATAGAAGGAGATATTTTTTTCCGCTGCCTGAGATATTAAGGACATGTGTACCTCTTGTAAAATATCATATAAATTGCATTCCACTTCTTCCATATGGAAATTTTTTGATTCTGTCCAGGATATTTCCAATACTTTGTTAATCAGATCCAAAAGCTGTCTTCCTGATGCTTCAATCTTGTTAAGGTAATTTATTACCACGTCTCCATAATCAATATTTTTCTGCGCAAGCGCCGTGTAACCGAAAATTGCGTTTAAAGGTGTCCGCATATCATGGGACATATTGGATAGAAAGGTATCTTTTGCGACAATAGCCAGATTCACATTTTTAAGCGCATCTTCTAAAATCTTCTGCTGCTCAATTTCATACAGCATTTCATCGTCCACTCTGCGGTATCCCATGACAATCTGGGAAATTCCCTCCTGATTCCCCACATTTACCACACGCAGCTGCAAATAAATATTTTGCCCGTTCTCTATCACTCTATAATTAATATAATAAGTCTTGTTTTTCGTCAGTTTCTCACGAATGTAATCAGGACTTGTCACCATTGCCACCAATTCCTGATCTTCCGGGTGAACCCAGCTGGTCACATAATCGGAAGTATACTGCGTGAACTGGCGTATGCTGTTCTCCTCTTCAAACTGATACCTTGTACGGCTGCTTAAACGGTACGGAAGAATCAGATTCGTGTCCAGATTGGCATACAATATGGATTCATAATTCACACTAAGCCCCTCTATGACTTCAAGACGCCGCAAGTGTTCCTGATTAATCAAGCTTCTTTCCCGGTCATATTCCTCCATTAAATCACGAAGCTTCTGCTCTTCTTGCAGTGTCTTATTCATAATCATGGCCTGTTCTGCCTGAAGACGTTCTTTTTTCTCCGTGGCATCGCCCATAAAGACATAAAAAATATTTCCTATGGATTCGCTTCGGACAAAATGCCCATAGTCCTCAATCCACCGAATGGCCCCATCCTTCCTGACAATGCGATATTCTACATAATCCAAATCATATTGGCTGCCAGAAATCTGCTCCCAGATACTTTGTTCCACCCTGTCCAAATCTTCCTGATATACGATACCTCTAAATGAATTCCCCGTCAACTTCTGGAAATCCTGAAAAGAATCGCATTGAAAGATCCGCAAGAGTGCTTTATTGGCATAGATAATCTTCTCATCATCGTCAGCACGATAAATCAGGAATCCACCAGGCATTTCATCCATAAACCTAATAATTTCCATTGCTGTCTGATAATTAGACGCCTGCCATTTTGACGGAACAGAAAATTGTTCCGCATCAATGGAGTAGTTCTCAGGATCGTTCAGTATCATCAACATATGTTCTATTAAATTAGATCTTATTCTCTCTTGGTCCATCATTATACTCCCTATGAGGTCTTTGAGAAAATATTAACATAAAATTCCAGTTCTGTCATTACTAATCTGCGCCTTTTTCTGTCAGAGATACCTATATCTGTCAGTACCCCCGCCACTTCACGGTATGGCATGGAATACCGTTGAGATAGATACCGCAGACTGGCGCCCATTTCCCCGTCCGGACCGCCGTATTGAGAGATGATGACCTGTGCCAGTTTTGCGTTGGGCTCCTTAATATTTACAGGGAATTCCAATCTCTTTTCATAACTCCACATTTATATACACGCTCCTTCCCACGGCAGGGGCGCATCCCCCCATCTCCATTCCTTATTGCTGTCTGCCCACCTGGTATTCAGAGGGTAGTACTTCTGAGAAAATTCCTTTTCCATCTGGAGTTTAAGCCTGTTGTAATGATTAAAATATTCCATGGCCTTGCGGTCCTGGGGATGTGTATCAAGATACAGTATAAGATCCGTCAATACAAAATCGGCAATCCCAATGTCTCTCAAAAGCTGCTCTTTCTCTCCCACTATACGCACCTCCTTCCCGTAAAAGGCTTATTCAGCTCCGGGAATATGGTTCCAAGGCAATAAGCCTTTTCCAGGTCTTCATACATTTTATCGAATTGCTGCCATGGCACATAAGCCATAGCCACCGGAAATTTCTCAATATTATTATTGAATGACTGTTCCTGCATTTTACTTCCTTTCCTATAATCACTTTAACTTAATAACAAGGTATGAAATACAGGCTAAAACTGTGCAATAATATTTTTAATTAAATACTTTCATGGAGGAAGAGTGTTATAATCAGTTGAAAATGTTTTTTGAAAAAGTTTTTGATTTATTGTAGTATTCGCCGCTGAAACCGTAGTATATAGGTGAAGCCGGAAAGGAGGCGGTATCATGATAAATGATGAAAAAATCATAGAAATGTTTTTCGCTCGTTCAGAACAGGCGATATGGGAACTAAACAATAAGTATGGGAAAATCTGTCACAGCCTCTCGTACAACATTGTAAACAACAGACAAGACGCCGAGGAGTGCGTCAATGATGCTTATTTAGGAGCATGGAACGCAATTCCCCCGGCACATCCCAATCCACTGCTGACGTATCTATGCAAAATTGTTCGGAACATTTCGCTCAAACTTTATTGGAGGAAGGAAGCGGATAAGCGAAACAGCCGTTACACGATTGCCATGGAGGAAATCGAAACCTGTATAGCAGCCCCAAACAAAGTGGAAGCCGAGATTGAAACCAAAGAACTGGCTTATATCATCGGAGGGTTTTTAGACACGCTGACTCTCGAAAACCGTGTTATCTTCATTCGCCGCTATTGGTTTGCGGATAGCTGCAAGGACATAGCCAAGTTTGTAGGTCTTACGGAGAAGAATATCACTGTCCGGCTGACCCGCATCCGTGAGAAGCTGAAAAAATATTTGACAGAAAGAGAGGTATTCATATGAACTCAAAGAAATTTTCTGACGCCATGAGTGAAATTGATAGCAAATATGTTGATGAGGCAATTCGCTACAAAAAAAGCGGCAAAAAACTCGGTTATATCAGGTGGGGTGCTTCCGCTGCCTGCCTTGCATTCATCATTGCCGTAGCAGCTTCTATTGCAGACCAGGCACAAAATCAGATAAAACTGTCTGATAACTCCAGTAATGTAACTGTTCGCTACACAAGCAACCCTTTATTCACACAAAGCAGCAGCTCGTTAATTTTTCTCACAGAAGAAGAACTGTTCACGTATTTTAACACAGCAATTTTCAAAGGAAGAATATTGAGCCTTAACAACATTGAACTTAATTTCAATGGCGACAAAAACTATCGCGCAATTGCCGAAATTGAAGTAGAGACAGTCTATCGTGGCTCATGCAATGCAGGAGATACCGTATCTGTTCTATTGCCCTGTCCTGTTATGACAGGTTTCTGGACTGAAGACACCGAAACAGTTTCGTCTATGCGAGCAGGTATGACCGGGATTTTTATGCCAATTATTTACGACGATACTTCTGTCAGGGAGCAAAATGGAGCAAGCCTGGCATTGAAAGAGATTGCAGACTATGGTTTTGCCGATGGCGTGCGGTATGCGTTTCTTGAAACCCAAGATGGTTTGGTGTTTTCCAGAAGTTCTTATGAAAGCATATCTGACGCCACAACACTTGATGAAATTGAAACCTATATTCTGAATATGATTAGCAAGTAACTGATGGATTACCTGGATTCTCCCATAAAAAACAGCGCAACTGTACCGGGGCCTGAATGGGCCCCAATGGTTGGACCAATATGACTGATCATCACATTTTCCATGCCAAAGCGCTGCTGAATCTGATCACGGACAAACTCTGCATCTTCCAGTGCATCTCCATGGCTGATAAATATCATGTCATTCTTATTCTCCTCTTTCCAGGAGCCCATTTTTTCCTCCATGTAATTTATCAGTGCCAGAAGTGATTTCTTACGGCCCCTGACTTTCCCTATCACAATCAAATGCCCTTCCTCGTCAACATGCAGTGTGGGCTTGATAGAAGCAAGAGTACCGATAACGGCAGTAGTTTTGCTCACTCGTCCTCCTCTGTATAAATGGAATAAATCGTATACCGTAAATGCGTGAACAAAATTCTGCACATGTTCCCTCAGCCACTGAGCAGTTTCATCCATCGTCTTGCCGGAATCCCTCATTTGTACAGCCTTATGTACAAACAGCCCCTCCCCCATAGAAGCGCAAAGGCTGTCAACCACAATGATTCTGACATCGGAATGTTCTTCCATAATTTCTTCAGCAGCCATACGAAGGTTATTATAGGTGCCGCTTAGACCAGACGAAAACGCAACATGCAGGATTTCCTTGTCAGATTTGATATACTCTTCAAAGTATTCTTTTGCTTCTTGGGGATTGATTTGGGAAGTGGTGGGCATTTTTCCTTCTTCCCGCATCATGGCATAAAAACGTTTCCAGTCCAATTCTTTTTCTTTGCCATATGTCACGCCGTCCAGAATATAACTGATGGGCATACAGCCGATCCCATGTTCCTGCAAATATTCCAATGGCAAATCCGCCGTACTATCTGTTATGATTTTAAACATTTTTTCTCCTATTCCAGTACCGTCTCTGCACTTCGGTACCCTAACCAGGGAAGAAAATTTCAGCTGCAAGGGATTCAGCTGCAATTTCCTTCCATGTGTCTGAAAGACACATTGTGCCTCCGTGACTTTGTTCAATTTGTTTTATCTTTTATTGCTCCCGGAAGTCTCCGGCGAATCAGCCTGTTTTTCAGATTCTTCCAATCGAAGGGTATCAGTGGATAAATATAACTGTGATGGGATACGGTCTTATTGCAGCCAATTGCCAATACCGCAATCAACAGACCGGCAATATATCCATACAGGCCAAACCATTGTGTCAGCAGCAAAGTCATAATTCTAAGAAATTTCAAGGCATACCCCAGTTCATAATTCGCCTGAGTATAGTTGGCAATGGCTACAAAGGCCATGTATAACATTACTTCCGATGAAAACCATCCGCTTTCCACCGCAAATTCCCCCAGAACCAAAGCAGCCATGACACTTAAGGGAGTACTGAGCATATTGGGGGTATTAATTGCCGCCAGCTTTAACCCGTCTATGGCCAGCTCTAAAATCAGAAATTGCCAAATAATAGGAATATTCGGATCTTCCTTCAACATAATAAAAGAAAAAGAGTCCGGTATCCACTCACTGTTGCTCACCAATAACAAAAATGTCGGTGTCAGCACATATGTGAGCAAAGAAATCAAAAAACGGGTTATTCTTAAATAGGTACCGGTAATAGGAGGAAAATAATAGTCATCCGCTTCCTCCACCACATCAAATATTGTGGTTGGCAATATCATTGCGGAAGGCGAATTATCCACCAGAATCACAATATTGCCCTCTAATACCTGTGCGGCCGCAGTATCGGGTCTTTCTGTATATTTGAATTTTGGAAACGGATTGTACCACTTGCGCTGATACAGGCATTCAGCCATTGACTCCTGATTCATGGACAGGGAATCCACCTCAATCTCCTGGATTTTTCTCTTGATTTCTTCCAGAAATTTTTCATCCACACGGCCTTTCATATAACACAATACAATATCCGTGCGGGAACTGTTTCCGGCGTTCATCATCTCCATATGAAGATCTGCGCTGCGGATTCTGCGACGGATCAAAGCGGTATTACTTACCACTGTCTCAACAAAACCGTCTTTGGAGCCTCTGAGTACCTTATCTTTCTCCGGCTCTTCCACTCCTCTTGAAGGATAGGTTCTGGTATCAAGTACCAACGCCTGAGAATACCCCTCTACCAAAAGAATAAACATTCCTGACAAAAGAGATGTTATCAATGTATCGCACTTGCCTTCTATATCCACTTCCACATAAGGAGTGAATTTCTTTGACAAACCATGCATATCCTCCGGCATGTCTTCAGGCTTCATATCCATAAAATATTGTAAAAGCTTCTGGGCCATATCATCTTTACAGAACCCATCCACCAGATACATGCACGATTCTCTGCCCCCAATTTCAACAGTACGGTAAATAATGTCAAAATTTGTGTCCACATCAAGGGTTTTGTTCAGGAAAGCCATATCGGTACTAAGCGTCCCTGTCAGTCTGTCCATTTTCTCCGGTAATTGTCCTCCTAGATTCTTAAAACCCTTTCCATCCATATAAAATTAACTCCCTTTCAGACATACTGCCCTGTATTTTAAATCTAGGATAGCCATTCAGGGAATAAATTATTCGCAAGCCGCCTTTTAATACCACTAATAACTGTTCTTGCGTGTATTAATCACAGCAGCCACAAATATACTCCGGTTTCCATACATTTTGATATTCCTGTTCATAATTGCCACAGTGCAGTATGGGAATCAGAGGGTTCGACTGGGAAAGAGTTTTCTGCACATCTATCACCCGCTGGTTCCCGCTGCCCTTCCACAGAAGCTTCACATCTTTCTGCTCAGCCACAAATTCACCGTCCACCAATACATCCACATATTTCATCATGGGAAAATGAAGAATATTTTCCCAGACATCACCTGTATACAGCCAAATGGTCTTAGGAGGATATTTTTCCTTGATTTCCCGCATCAACTCTCTGACTTCCATCCTGTTGGCAGGATGCAGAGGATCTCCTCCCGAAAAAGTTATCCCTGAGATATAATCCTCATCCAGCTGAGTAAATATCTCTTGTTTTGCTTTCTGGTCAAAAATCAATCCTCCGTCCGGATCCCATGTGACGGGATTCTGACATCCTTTACAACAATGATTGCAGCCCGCAACCCAAAGCACTACCCGCAATCCGTCGCCATTGAGCATATCATCCTTTGTTATATTGTGATATCGCATACATTTCCTCCATGCTGTCTATGAGGCCAATCTTACATGCTCTTGCGTTCCGCAATTTCCGCCATTTTTGCATCGTTCAATCTGGTATCTCCATGGACACGGGAATAAGACAGATACCCATTCATACGATCAATTTTAGTCAGATTACGGCTTCCACATTTAGGACATTTGTCCATTTCCAGCTCCTGATGCCCACAGTCATCGCAATAGGCCAGGGACAGATTGACTCCCTCATAAAATCCTTTCTCCATGGCACGCCGAATCAACGTTTTAATTGCTTCCAGATTATAGTCAATAGGGTACTTTACATATTGTATTTTGCCGCCATTGCTCAGATCCCAAAACCGTTCTTCCAAATTCTGTTTTTGAATAGGTGTTATATCCTCCGTTACATGACAGTGAAAACTGTTGCTTACATATTCTCTGTCTGAGACACCTTCCACAATGCCATATTTATTGCGAAACTGCTTCACTTGCAGTCCGCACAAATTCTCTGCCGGCGTACCATAGATAGCATAAAGATTTCCATCCAATTCCTTAAACTCATTTACACGGCGATTGATATATTCCAATACTTCAAGAGCAAATTCCCCATCTTCCACCAGGGATTTACCATTGTATAACTCCTGAAGCTCATTCAAAGCAGTGATGCCAAAGCTGGCGGTAGCAGACTTTAACAGAGGCTTGATTTTATCTGTTAATTTCAGATGCCCTCCCAGGAACCCTCCCTCACAATAGGCCAGAGGATTTGTAGACGCACGCATCTCTCCCAGATAAGCGTAAGTTCTGATATGAAGCTGTCGAATCAAATTCAAGTAATAATCCAATATTTCATAAAAATCTCTGCTCTCTTTTCGTGCTCTTGCCAGAATCATAGGAAGGTGCAGGGATACTGCCCCAATGTTAAATCGCCCCACAAAAACAGGCATGTCCTTGTCATCCGCAGGATGCATCCCGCCCCTTTCATACCAGGGAGACAAAAACGCACGGCACCCCATAGGGGATATGATTCGTCCATACTGTTTATAAATGCCTGCCACATATCCCTTACCGGTAAGACTCAGCCAGTCAGGATACATGGTTTTGGCCGAACAACGAACTCCGGCTTCAAAAACATCTTCCAAGGGCATTCCCGGCCCATGAAGTTTTTCATCGTATAAGAAAACAATTTTAGGAAAAAGCACAGGCTTTTTACACTCTTCTTTGCCCTGTCCTTTCCTTCTTACATCCAGCATTGTGATTGTGGCAAGACGGGCAAACCTCCCTGTACCTGTCCCTGCCGTCACTGTGATAAAAGGATAATCACCACGGCTGCTTCCAACAGTGTTAAACTTATATTCCCATCCCTGAAATCCCTGTTCAAATTCTCTAACCACATCCTCATATGCCTCTGTCTCGGCCACTTCCCGGGCAATTCCCAGACGCAGGTATTTTTCAATGTAGCGGTGGTAGGATTTTTCCGCATAGGGCTCCAGAATCAAGTCAACACTGGGCACAGTAAAACCGCCGTACTGCTGGCTGGCAGCACTCAACACAATATCACCAATGACATCAAAAGCCACATCAAGGGATTTGGGTTCATTATACCATACATTCCCCATCTCAAAACCGCCGCTTAACACATTCTGCACATCAAACAGACAGCAGTTCATCGTATCTCTCCGGGCGCACATATCATGGACATAAATATACCCATCTCTGCAAGCCTGGATTTCTTCCGTAGTCATGAAAAATTTCTGGTACAATTCTTTATTCAGCTGATTGAACACCAGACTTCTCTTTGTGGCCACAAGCGCAGAATCCGTGTTGGCATTTTCCTTATCGCCAATATACATAATCGACTGGCTCTTTTTGTATACATCATCCAGCATACGGACAAAATCCTGTTTATAATTACGGTAGTCCCGATAGCTTTTGGCAACTACGGGTTTTACCTGCTCCAATGCGCTTTCTACGATATTATGCATAACAGGAATCGGGATTTCATTATTCTCCAGCTCGTTCACCTTGTCAATGACATACTGACAAATGAGGCGTTCTTCTTCCACGGTAAATTTCGTCAATGCCCTGTATGCGCTCTTTCCTACGGCATTAATGACCTTCTGTACATTGAAGGCTTCTTTGCTCCCGTCCTTCTTGATAACACATACGTCCCTGGCAGGAAGAAATTCTTCGCCATAATTGATACCTTTCGTAACTGCCTGTTCAAAATTGCTGCTCATGCTAACTCCCTTCTTCCGGGAATGGTTCCCTTCGCCCCAAAACACCCCGATCAAACAATCACCTTTCCGTCCCTTGCATATCTTCTGTAATCTGCATTGTAGTAACAATGTCCGTCAGCCATTGCCTATACTTTGATTTGACAATATCCGGTCCCACAATCACCGCTTCCCGCCCAATTCCGGCAAGCCATCCAAAAAACTGGCCGCTTACCGCAACTTTTGCGCGCACGCGAAACACCCTGTCCGTCATGGGACGAATATCCGCTTCCCTGCCGAAACGATCCAGTATCACTCCCACCAGCCGATTTGGAAACTGCATGATTACCGTTTCTTCCTCGCCTCCATACATGCCGAAAGTACGATTGGTATAATCCGCCAGATCCACTTTTGAAAATTGCTCCATTCCTTCCCTGGCATCTTTCTGTACCTTGACTTTTCCCATTTTATCCACTCGATAATGTTTCATAATGCCATCCACAGAATCAAACGCCGCAAGATAATAATTTTCATCCTGCCAAATTAAAGCCCATGGACTTACCCTTTTATCACTGTTTTTTCTGGGAACAAGTTCCTTTTTCAGATTCCAGTCAAGGTATTGAAAGGAAATCTGCCTGTTTTCCTGAATTGCTTTATGGATATTATCTATACTGTAATAAATACTTTCATTTTCTGTTTTAATCCGCCCCGCCACATATACCTGACGTTGCAGTTTTCCGGCGTCATACTTTCCGGCCATTTGTTCCAGCTTTTTGATCAGGCTTCTTGACTTCCTGGTGGTAATAAAACGGGAAGATTGAACCGCATCCACCAAAAGCTTTAATTCCGCCAGTTCAAACTCTCTGCCGGCCATATAGTAACCGCCTCCAAGCCGGCTTTGGACCTGAATAATATCATATCCGAACTCACATAATTTTTCTATGTCATCATATATGCTCTTGCGTTCGGAATGAATGCCCTGTGCCCCCAGATAAGCTATGATTTCCGCCGTGCTGACAGGATGATTTTCATCCGTACTTTCAGACAAAAACTTTAACAGGTACAGTAATTTTAATTTTTGTCCCGCCGACTTTGCCATGTTCCACCCCAATATTTTCTTTTCCGTAATATCTTCTACAGAATATCATACAACATGCTCAGGCAGCTTATTTCATAGTCCGGTATGTACTCCGTATTGTTGCCGCTTCCTGTTCTGTTATACCAGCAAGTAGGGATACCTGCCTGTATTCCTCCCTTAATATCGCTGGACAGGGAATCTCCCACCACCAATATACGCTTTTTGTCCTTTTCTTCCAGGCGCTTCATGCAATGATCAAAAAACTCCCGTTCAGGCTTGTGATGGCCAATCTCCTCTGAAATAAAAATTCCGTCCATCACTTCCGCAAGACCCGAAAGCTCCAATTTGCTATATTGAGTGGACGCCACACCATTGGTAACAACATACTGCTTTACATATGTACGCAATCTGCGGCAGACCGTCAAAGAATCATCCAGATATGAATATACACTGCCCAGCGCCGTCTGATATTCCGCGCAAAATGCCGACGCATCCACACCGCTGATTCCCAATGCGGAAAACAAAGCAGTAAATCGGCCCGGCAACAGTTCTTCCTTGGTAATCTCGCCTAATTCAAGACGTTTCCAATAATCATCGTTAATCCGGGCGTATGTTTGAATTTCTTCTTCTGTGATTTCCCGTCCTATGGTGTCGAAACACTTTCTAAGAGCATGCCGCTGAGAATAGACAAAATCTAAAAGTGTTCCGTCTAAATCCCATAGAACTGTAGTGTATTGGTTCATGTATTCTCCTTGGTCCCAACGGCCTTGGCGTTCTTCTTCTTTGCCATGGTAATTCCGATGGTTGTGGCTACAGCGGCCACCGCCACTATAATTATAAGCAATACAAGATAAGACAAAAACGTATTAAGAAAACTGACCAGCATATCAATCCCTCTTTCTTCTAATCAAATGTTCTTTCTGCTAACAAGTATAGCAAACAAACACACTTTCGTCAAGTGTCAAGTCCACACACCGGTTGCGGCAAAATGTTCTGCCTGCGCTGCGGCTTTTTCAATAATTTCCTGCCGATATCCCATCAGCGAAAGCAGCTTAATGGCATTTCTGGTAGTCGCTTTGCCCGACTGCAATTTATAATTAAAGAATACATCTCCTTCTCTGACGTCTTCTTCAAAGTGATAATTTTCAAAATCATCCTTCAATAATTCTGTCAGTTCAATATCATGTGTTGCCGCAAAACATAATATATTGGAATCACTTAATGATTTCAATATCTGTGTGGAGGCAGCAATCCTTTCAATGGTGTTGGTCCCTCTCAGTACTTCGTCCACAAAACATAATATGGGGCCTGTTCCCGCGAAAGCCGCGTCCAGAATTCGTTTCAATGCCTTGATTTCCACAATATAATAACTCTCCCCGGAACCAATGTCATCCCGCAGCGCCATGGAAGAATACACATGAAAATAAGGCGCTTTATAGCCGTCTGCGGTACAGGTATGAATGGTTTGGGCCAGGATGGCGTTAATGGCTACGGTCTTCAGAAAGGTGGACTTTCCGGAAGCGTTAGATCCTGTAAGCAGTACTCCTTTGTGAGTGGAAATACTGTTTTTTACGGGACTGGCAAGCAATGGGTGGAATCCCTCCTCTATCTCCACAGAAAAGGCAAAACCTGGCTTATCTTTGTGACAGATAAATTCGGGAATACACCATCCTCTTTTCTGACCCTGGGGCAGTTCTTCCCGTTCCATACCACCAGAAGTATCTTCCTTATTCTCCAGAGACTTTCGGAAAGCCCATATGGAAATTGCCGTTTCCAGGGAGCCCGTCACTTGAATTAAAGTATCTACATCCTCCCTGTGTCCTTTTAACACCATCAGCATACTGTTGAATTTTATCAAATCCACATGGAAAATCATACGGATATAATCCATCAGCACCGCAAGAACATCCCCCGAAGCGTTTCCTCGTTGGGGCGACATAACCCAATATGAATTCTGACGCATTGCCAGCAGCTGCTTTCTTGCCGCCTGTATTTTCCCCCATTCCTCTTTACAGACAGGAATGGGGATATTCACAAGTTCTCCACATTCATGCATCAGTCTCATAATATACGAAAAGCTTGTAATATAGGGATCTATTTCGCTTTTTTCTTTAAAATATGTCAAAATATTATAGATGGTCAACAATACAATACCCATAATCCCGACTTGGAACTTAACCCACAAAAGACCGATAAATGGCAGGAACAGCAAGTCTAAAAGGATATGTTTCTTATTGGAACGTGTTCCGAGAAGGTCAAGGTTATCCAGATAATCATACAGGGAGTATTTTCCCATGTATCCAAGCCTGCTGGCATGGAGCTGTACTTGTACCCTTTCATCGGGATGACTTCCGAAGAATTGTATCATTTCTTCCAGATGTTCCATGGACGCATCTTCCTGGTGCAGTGTTCTCAGAGTATAATACAGGTATTCTTCTCCAGAAGCGGAAAGTGTATAGTTCATTCGCTTGAATATTTCATCCATTCCCAGATCATTCCAGGTAATGTCATCAAGCTGCCCTATTTTCTTATGCCTCTTAAAAAAGCTTCCCATCTTTTCAAAACGTTCCAGTGGATAGTCTTTTTCAATAATTTTTTCGTAATCGTTATATAAATATTGGAGGAAAGCTTTTTTCTGTTTTCTGGCCCGGATTGCTTCCATTATAAAAATTACCAGAAAAAACGCCCCCAGAGCCAGAGCAAAAACAACGTATTCCATAAAGGTTTTAATATCCTTTCATTTGGAAATCTGTTCTATTCAAATTTTTTTCTATTCCCGTTCCGAGACTGTTTTTAATTATTTTCTGACTATGCAACCAGGAAAAACTTGAGAAGGAAAATAGCCGACAGCACATATGTCAACAGAGATACATCCTTTGCCTTTCCGGTGAAAACTTTAATAACCGTATACGCAATGAGACCGATACCAATAGCATGTCCGATAGATCCGGATACCGGCATGGAGATCAGCATTAACGCCACGGGAACCGTTTCTGCCATATCGTCAAAGTGTACGTTTTTCAAACCAGTAAGCATTAGTACTCCTACATAAATCAACGCTGACGAAGTTGCGGCGGCCGGAATAATCGCAGCAATGGGAGCGATAAACATACATGCCAAAAATACTACGCCTGTGGTAAGCGCCGTAAGACCGGTTCTTCCGCCTGCTTCCACACCCGAAGCGGACTCCACAAAAGTGGTCACTGTGGAAGTACCTGTTGCGGAACCCACTACCGTACCCACTGCGTCTGCCAGAAGCGCCTCTTTCATCTTGGGCATTTTTCCGCTTTTATCCAACATGCCTGCGCGACTTGCGGTTCCAACCAGTGTACCAATGGTGTCAAACATATCAATAATACAGAAAGTGACAATAAGTGTTACCACAGTAAACCAGCCGATTTGCGCGAAACCGCTGAAGTTAAAGTGAAATAACGTGGTCTCTGCCATATCCTGAAAGGGGGGAAGGAAATTTGCTCCCTTTAAAGAGGCAAAAGGGTTGGTATTGAGGAAGAGCCATTCTCCTATCCAATAAATGATACTTGAAACCAACATGCCAAGAATAACCGCAGCCTTAACCCCTTTCTGGGCAAGGACAACAATAATAAACAAACCGATAAACATGGTGGCAACTGTCAAAACCATACTTGCGTAACCGGAACCCATGGTGGTTTTCGCAAGACCTGCTGTCAGGGAACCAAAGAAGTCACGCATGGCATAGAATGGGCCGCCTGTTTCCGAGTATATTCCGGCATTGGAACCAATCCCGATATTCATCAGCATCATGCCAATGGCGGGCGCAATGCCAAGGCGAACTCCCAAAGGAATGGCATCCACAATTTTCTCACGTATATTCAGAACGGAAAGTATGACAAAGATAATACCTTCCACCAGAATGATACACAGGGCTGACTGAAAAGACGCAAGATAGCTCATTCCGGTGAGACTGACAATATTTGCCACAACCACTGCGAAAAAACTGTTCAGCCCCATACCGGGCGCCATGGCAAAAGGTTTGTTCGCTACAAAAGCCATCACAAACATTCCCACCGCCGACGCAATACAGGTGGCAAGAAATACACCATTCCACAATTCCTTGCCTTCTGCGCCGAATCCTGTCAGTAAATTAGGGTTAAGCGCAATAATGTAGGCCATTGTCATAAAAGTAGTAAGACCGGCTATGATCTCTGTTTTCACCGTAGTTTTGTTTTCCTTGAGCCGAAAAAATTTTTCTAGCATTTTTATCCTCCTATTCCAGTACCGTCTCTGCACTTCGGTGCCCCTATGAGGGAAGGGTT
>CAJUGT010000095.1 GCA_910586435.1 uncultured Acetatifactor sp.
ACACAGAAGATACAAATATCTTGACGGTAAAGACTTGGAATGAAATAGAGCGGTTCATGGAGGGATAGTGTGCGCAGAGAACAGAAAATGTCGAGCTGCTCTGGAGGATAGGCGAAATTGGTGAAGTGATTGATATTGTCAAAAAACACGGAGACATAAAGGCGTCCAGTGATGTTGAATTAAGAAAAGACCTTGTGGAAGAGCATTCCTATGAGTGGCAGAATGGAAGATTTGTGTGTGAATGCGGAGATTTTTATCAATAGTAATTGGAATTTGGGAAGTTCTTGAGGAAAACGTTTGATGAGGGACCATTGATTTAGGAAAATGTGAAAGGAATTTTGGGCGGACAGGGGATGTCAGCTTGAAATTCCTTTCAGTATTAAAAGCCTTAGAGCAGTGAAATTAGCTCAAGGCGAGTATTTGCGCCAAATTTATGTGATAAAATGTAAAAGTTGTTTATCGTTTTATTTTAACAAAATAAAACAAGGGGTAGGAACAAAATGACAAATCATAAAAAGATATATGGAGGAATTCTGGTCTGTTTTTGTGTCATTCTGCTGGCAGGATGCGGAAAGGAAGCCCAGAGGGCCAGATGGCGGGAGGGCTATGTGGCCATTCAAATGGAGGAGCAGGCGCTGTCCATTCCACAGAAGGAAGAAACGGGAAAAAACTGTCTGGTGCTCAGCAGGCAGTTTTTTCATGGGGAGGCGGTGCAAATCTGCGCCCTGGAAAAGGGCGGTTCCCTGGAGATTGGCTTATATAGGGAGGATGGGGGATGGGAGACACTGCTGGCCGACGCTTCCTTAGAGTACAAAAATCGTTGGTACTTAGGGGAAAGGGGGGTTTGGTATATACTGGCAGGGGAGACAGTGATATGCCTGGAGGAGGGCAAGGAGACCCGGCGCTGGGAGGCGGGAGCAAAAGTGATGAGCATATGTGAACTGTCGGAGGGGCAGGTGGTGGCGCTATTATATGAGAAGGATAAGGGCGCATGGCTGGCAAGTCCGGATTCGGCCACAGGGAAGATGGCCAGGTGGGGGAAGACAGAACTCTCGGATACTCCAAACCAGGTACTGGGGTCTGAGGAGGGATGTGTGCTGGTGATGGATGAAAGCGGTGTCTGGAAGGCAGCAGAGACCTGGGGAACCGCCGGGCAGGAGGGGAACAGGGAGTATTTGATGCCTTTTGGGACAGCCTATAAGCCGGGATATGGTGTGGAGGACTTTCAGGCACAGGAGGATGGAAAGATTGAGGTATTGCAAAAGAGCGGCGTATTGCAGAAGTTGGAATTGCGCAATCCAGAGCAGGTGGTGGTGGCCAGAATGTGGTCAGTCAATTCATGGATTCGGGAGTGTACTGTCCGTTTCAATCGGGAAAATGGTACTTACTATGTGATTTTGGAGGAGAGTGAGGACCCAAAGGACTGGTATGCTCTGGGAGAGTACAAAAGCCGTACCGCAGTGGGCATGGCCACAGGGACGGGGGCGGATATTATCTTCTCCGACGCAGTTGCCAATGTGGATGAGCTTATGGAAACAGGAGCCCTGGAGGATTTGAAACCTTATATGGAGCGTGACGGCATTCAGGAAGAGGAGTACTTTCCTGCGGCCTTTGGCTCATGGCGCAGGGAGGGCAGGATATATGGGGCCAATGTGGCCGAAGACATTGCCGGGCTTTGGATACGGGAAGAAGTATTTGGCGGAAAAGAACCGGGGATAGAGACCCTGGTGGATGCCATGCTGGCATATGAAGGGGAAAAGGCGGTATTCCGTCAGTATTGGGATGGGCAGTATATTTTGGAGTATTTCTTAAGCGGTTCAAAAGATCTGTGGGGCATGGTGGATTGGGAAGAGGGCAGCTGTGACTTTGAGGGAGGGCTTTTTGCGCGGATGCTGGAGGCGGCAAAGCGTTACGCAGATGACGAAACAGGGACATATCCTGTCTTGGCGGAGGACCTTCTGTATTTGAGCGATATATATAATTACAGCGCAAAAATGAGCAGCGACCGGATGGCGGCGGAGGGAAAACTTCCGGTGGGATATTTCTTTGATGATGGGTGCCATATGCTGGTAGCGGAGGGAAACAGCAGGATAATGTGTATCAGTGCCACCGCCGCCAACAAAGAAGGGGCTTGGGCCTTTATCCGGTATATGCTCTCGGAAGAGGCGCAGCTGGACTATAAGAATAATATTGGTTATCCGGTCCACAGAGGGGCTTTTGATCAGGTAATGGCCCGCATTATGGAGCAGGGGCCCATAGTAGAGAATCCAAATGGAAAGGGAATAACATATTATGGGGACGGGACGTACCGGGAGATGGGGAGGGAGGCATACATAGCCCTGTTTACCCCAACGAAGGAGGCGGTGGAGGAAATCAGAACAATGTTGGAAGAAGCGAAACCCATGCCCCTTCGGACGGCTCCCCTTGTGCGTATTATCCTGGAAGAAACAGAGGCGTATTTTGTGGGGGATAAAAAAGAGGAGGAGGTAATCAGGGCTGTGGAGAATCGAGTGCGGCTGTACCTGGATGAGCATGGAAATTAGCTGGTTTCGCCCCTGGTTTGAAGGCACGTTTTTTCAGACCAGGGGCGGAATCATTTATTTTCGTATTTTGCTTAACTCGGAATTGATAATCTGCATGGCATTTTCCGGTATTTTTCTGCCGGAATCTACGTTTTCTGTATCGCTTTCGCCGCTCATGCCGCCCATCATTCCGGACAGTTCGTACAATGTCTTATCTCCCATCATGGCCAGCATGGATTTCTTTATTTTCATGCCTGTCATGGAATACATGGCGCCTGCCAGAATGCGGAAGGCTTCCTCATTGGCGCAGATGGCGTTTATCTTGTCGTGTACGGAGTAATGCTCTTCGGAATATTCCATGGGGGCGTCGCTGGCCACGGTTTCTACGGTCTCAAACCAGTTGGCCACACCATCGCCGTCGTCTTCTTCCTGGGGCAGAGTGTAAATATCCGGTTTTTTGGCCACTTTTTCCAGAGTAATGGTATCCCTCACAGGAGTATGGGGCAGGAAGAGCCATGCGTCGGCCAGGGCAGGTGAATTCCCGGCTTCGGCGGTCAAATAGGTGAAGCCTTCGCCTAAGGGGACATGTTCAAAGACAAATATCTTATCTCCATATTTGGTTTGAAAAGGCGCTCCGTTTACATACAATGTCACCTGGGAGAGATTGGAATAGGCTTTTATGGCAGTGTATTCCCCTGTCCGGCAGGCGTATCTCCTGCCGCAGAGGTGTACAAAAGGTTCTCTGCTCCAATAGGCTTTATAAATATAGAAGGCATCTTTTTTGATTTTGCGGTCCATGGTCACAAGGCCCTTATTATTGCGTCCCGCTGTGCCGCCTTCGTTCCTGGCAGCGCATCCGAAGTCGAACATATTCCACACATGGGTTGACCAGAGATAGGGGCGTTCCATAAGGATTTTTGCCATGTGTTCGTGGTACTCTGCCTGGTAGGCCTCGGAATAATCCCGGCATTTGGGGTCATCCGGCTGATAGGTGATAATGCCTTCCGCCCCATACTCGGACAATCCAAGGCAGAGGTCAGGATGTGTTTCATGAAAATGATCCAGCCATTTTTCATTCTTGTCATAGGAACCTCCATACCAGCCGAAGTAGTGATTGTAACTTTCCACATCGGTGATGCCATGGAGAGCGCTGTCCATGCTGAGCATACTTACATGGGCAATGGTGGTAAGGCGGCTGGGGTCCAGCTTTTTCACCAGGTCGTTGAGGTCTTTGTGGTTCTCCACCAGGCCGGGCTTTTCACCGGCAATGGTGATTTCGTTGGATATGCCCCAGAAGCAGATGGAGGGATGGTTGTAATTCTGGTAAATCAAGTCTTCCATTTGAAGGCGGCAGTTGTCATGGGCTGCGGGGTCGTCGCTCTGGCAGCTGATATAGGGGATTTCCGCCCATACAATAAAACCATATTCGTCACAGGCGTCATAGAAATCTCTGCTGTGCTGATAGTGGGCCAATCGCACGGTGTTGGCCCCAATTTCATAAATCAGGGCAGCGTCTTCATAATGTTCCTTTTTTGTCAGGGCATTGCCCATGTAAAGTCTGTCCTGATGGCGGGATACGCCTCGAAGCATCATGGGTTTTCCGTTGAGGAAGAATCCCTGATCCGGATCAACATAGAAGGAGCGTATGCCAAAACGGCTGCTGATATCATCCACCGTTTCATTGCGATAGATAAGGCTTGCGGTACAGGTGTAGAGATAGGGGTCTTCCACACCCTGCCACAGATGGGGGGAGGAAAGCAGAATATCGGCCTTGGGGTCCTCGCTGGGGCGCCAGGCTTCGGCCACCTCTCTGCCGTCGGCATCGGTGATAAGATAACGGACGGTGAAGTCGGGAGAGGGATTCACCACCCAGGAATTTATATGAAGTATGGCTGTTTGCGCTGGGGCCGTTCCATGGCAGCAGGAGGGCTGCACACAATTGTGGGAGGGTTTGCCGTGAGAGTTGATTTTTGAATTTTTCATGGCCATACTTTCAGCGCCTGGAAGCTCCGGCGTAATAGCCAGCCCGGGAGCGCCGTGAAAGCAGACATCAAAATGAGTCCCGGAAAGTATCAGTAAATTGACTCCTCTGTACAGACCTCCATAAAAAGTAAAATCAGCCATTTGAGGATAGATGTGGCTGTGTTTGCCGTTATCGGCCAGGATTGTTATGGTGTTTGGAGTTGGTTCCATGGGAAGTCCATTTTCGTCCGTGCAGGGATGCAGGAAATCCGTAATGTCAATCACAAAGGAGGAGTAGCCCCCGTCGTGGCTGCCGGCTTCTTTGTCGTTGACAAAGACCTTGCCCCCCAGGGCCAGAGCCAGTACTTCCAGGAAGACGCGCTGACCTTCTCTGAGCCTGGGAGTGGCAAGCTGATTCATGTAACAGCATTGTCCCCGGTGGTATTCGCCTTTGCCGTCCATACCGTCCACTGCGTTCCAGGTGTGGGGAAGCGTCACAGGTTCCCAGTTGATATTATCTTTCGTAAAGTTCCAATTATCGTTAAAAGGAATGACTTTTCTCATCTTAACCTCTCTTTCGCACAGGGATGTCTGCGCATAAGGTGTATTATTTTCGCAGGCAAACAGCCAAGTGGCTGTTTGCAGCGGGCACTTGGATTAGGATGTACAGAAAAACAGCAATTTATCCAAAAAACATCAAATAAAAATGTATCTTGCAATCCAAAACGGCGTATGCTATAATGCTGCTTGATTCATTGTCTGACCATTTGCGTACATAGCGGGCTATGCTTCGTTTTTCGTAAAAGAGGCTTATGGGGCAGAAGGCAATATGGCAGGAAATCGCCGAAGGGCCATTGGTACCATTGTTGTACTGAGCAGGGAGGAGATAAGGAAGCATGGAATTAAAAGAAGAAAAGGTGATTCTAACCGGAGACAGGCCAACGGGAAGGCTGCATGTGGGGCATTACGCAGGCTCTCTGCGCCAGCGTGTGGCATTACAGGATTCCGGGGAATACGATAAGATTTTCATCATGATAGCGGATGCCCAGGCGCTGACGGACAATATAGAGAATCCTGAGAAGGTCAGACAGAATATTATTGAAGTGGCGTTGGATTATATGTCCTGCGGTCTGGATCCCGCAAAATCCACACTGTTGATTCAGTCCCAGATTCCGGAGCTGTGTGAGCTGACATTTTATTATATGGATCTGGTCACTGTGGCAAGGCTGCAAAGGAATCCTACGGTAAAAAGTGAGATTCAGATGCGTAATTTCGAGGCCAGTATCCCTGTGGGATTTTTCACGTACCCCATCAGCCAGGCGGCGGATATTACGGCATTCAAGGCAACCACCGTGCCGGTGGGAGATGACCAGCTTCCTATGATTGAGCAGACCAGAGAAATTGTGCATAAATTTAACACGGTGTATGCGCCTGTGTTGGTGGAGCCCACCGCCATTTTACCGAAAGATGAGGCAAGCAAGAGATTGCCGGGCATTGACGGTAAGGCGAAAATGAGCAAATCACTGGGCAACGGTATCTATCTGGCAGATACTGCGGACGAAGTACGTGCCAAAATCAGAAATATGTTCACGGACCCGCTGCATCTGAAGGTCAGCGATCCCGGTCATTTGGAAGGAAATACTGTGTTTATCTATCTGGACGCGTTTTGCAGACCGGAACATTTTGGAAGATACCTGCCGGAATATGA
Source organism: uncultured Acetatifactor sp. (assembly GCA_910586435.1). Taxonomy (GTDB): domain Bacteria; phylum Bacillota; class Clostridia; order Lachnospirales; family Lachnospiraceae; genus Acetatifactor. Next base: position 6,193 of record CAJUGT010000095.1, read on the forward strand.
TAATCTGGATGAGCTGAAGGCGCATTATCAGCGAGGCGGATTGGGGGACATTAAAGTAAAGAAATTCCTGGAAAATATTATGCAGGAGACACTGGAACCCATACGCAGCCGCAGGAAAGAATTGGAGAAGGATATTCCGGCCGTGTATGAAGTGTTGAAGAAGGGAAGCGAGGCTGCCAGAGAAGTGGCGGCGCAGACTTTGTCGGAAGTAAAGAGCGCTATGAAGATTAATTATTTTGACGATGCGGAATTCATCCGTGAGCAGAGCGAGAAATATGAAGCCTGACAGGCTGACGTTTTTTGTGCTGTATTGGCTGTTGCAGGTGGGTGAAGCAAAAGGAATCAGGGTATAGTTTCTGGAAGGAAGGATATAATAGGGATTGCACACTTTCGTAGCAAAGTGGCAGTCCCTTTTATTGTGCGGAAAAGTGTTGGCGCAAACTGTGTTAAAGCACACTGCGGAACTGTATTAGTTGGAGGAAAATATGAGTCAGAAGTTAGGAAAGGCAAGTATGAGACCGGAACATCCGGTATACATTTTAAATAGTGCCAGTGTGGTAGGTACCAAAGAGGGGCAGGGGCCTTTGGGATTACTGTTTGATAAAGTGGGAGAAGAGGATATGTTCGGCTGCGAAACCTGGGAAGACGCGGAAAGTACTCTGCAAAAGGACGCCGTGGGTCTTGCGCTGAATAAAGCAGGGATTAACCCTGAGGATATTTCTTTTATACTGGCAGGTGATTTGCTGGGACAATCCATAGCCACTTCTTTTGGCATCTCATCTTATCAGATTCCCCTGTTGGGCGTATATGGCGCATGTTCTACCTGCGGAGAGTCTCTGATACTGGGGGCAATGAGCATTGCGGGCGGATTTGCTGACAAAGTGGTCTGTGTCACATCCAGTCATTTTGCCAGCGCAGAAAAGGAATTCCGATTTCCGCTGGAATATGGCAACCAGAGGCCACTCTCGGCCACATGGACCGTGACGGGAAGCGGCGCCTTTATACTGTCCGGGGAATCTGCCGCGGGAAAAGGAAAGCCAAGAGCCTGCATTACCGGTATGACTGTGGGGAAGATTGTGGATTATGGGCTGAAAGATTCCATGAATATGGGGGCTTGTATGGCGCCTGCTGCGGCTTCCACTTTGGAAGCACATTTTACGGATTTTGGGTGTCAGCCGGACCAGTATGACAAAATTATCACCGGGGATCTGGGAAAAGTGGGACAAAGAGTACTGATAGATTTGCTGAGGGACAAAGGGTATGACATATCAGAGCAGCATATGGACTGTGGCATTGAAATATTTGACGCGGACTCACAGGATACCCATGCGGGAGGAAGCGGTTGCGGGTGCAGCGCAGTCACCCTGTCTGCCTACATTTTAAAGCAGCTGGAAGAAAATAATTGGAAAAAGGTTCTGTTCATGCCCACGGGGGCATTGCTGAGCAAGACAAGCTTTAATGAGGGTAAAAGCGTGCCGGGGATAGCCCATGGGCTGGTGATAGAGGCGTTATAGAATATTATTCATGTCGGCGGACAAGCCAGGGAGCAGCTTGTCTGCCGATAATTTTTTTTGTGGATATGTGTTTTACAAAAAAATGTTGGAAATATCTGTGTTTTATTTGCTATTTATAGCAGATTAAACAATTTTTCATTTTCCTCTTGTATATTGGCAAATCTTATAGTATGATAATCAAAGCGTATCATTGTATACGATTATGCAATGATACAATAATTGAAACGACGGCTTGGAGTAGAAGCGTGTTCTGTGGGACATATTGAAAAGGAAAGATTTTGCGGGATGGCCGCCGGACTGTGGGCATGACACCGATTAGAAGACGGATGGAGGAAGAGATGAAAGCATATCAGGAACTGAGCGAAGAAGATTTGTTATCATTGAAGGCAGAGTTGGAGAAGGCATATGAGAAGGAGAAGGCCAAAGGTCTGAAGCTGGATATGTCCAGGGGAAAGCCTGCGGTGTCCCAGCTGGATATGGCCATGGATTTTATGAACACTCTGGATTCCGAGAGTGATATGAAAACGGAAAATGGAGTGGATGTAAGGAATTATGGTGTGCTGGAGGGGATTCCGGAAGCGAGAAAGCTCTTGGGCGATATGATGGGAGTTCCGGCGGATAATGTGATTGTATGCGGCAATGGAAGTCTGGCGATTATGTTTGATACAGTTTCCCGTTCTGTAACCCATGGTGTCAACGGATGTACCCCGTGGTGTAAATTGGATCGGGTTAAATTCCTCTGTCCGGTGCCGGGATATGACAGGCATTTTGCCATTACACAATATTTTGGAATTGAAATGGTTAATGTGCCCATGACGCCTCAGGGACCGGATATGGACCTGGTGGAGAAACTGGTTGCGGAGGATGAGAGCATAAAGGGAATCTGGTGTGTTCCCAAATATTCCAATCCTCAGGGATATACGTATTCGGAAGAAACCGTGAGAAGGTTCGCCAATCTGAAGCCTGCGGCAAAGGATTTCCGCATTTATTGGGATAATGCCTATGTGATGCATCATTTATATGAAGACAGGCAGGATGAGCTGCCGGAAATTTTGTCTTTATGTGAAGAGGCAGGCAATCCGGATATGGTATTTGAATTCTGCTCAACCTCAAAGGTGATTTTTGCAGGTGCCGGGATTTCCGCAATTGCGGCGTCCAAGGCAAATCTGGAAGATATTAAGAAAAGCATGACCATTATGACCATTGGTTATGATAAGATAAATCAGCTCCGGCATGTGCGATATTTTAAGGATGTCAATGGAATTGCCCTGCACATGAAAAAACACGCAGAGCAAATGCGCCACAAGTTTGAGGCCGTTCTTGCAGTGTTAGACAGGGAGCTTGCGGGATTGGAAATCGGCCAGTGGACGAGGCCAAACGGCGGATATTTCATCTCCTTTGACGCCATGGAGGGATGCGCCAAAGCCATTGTAGCCAAATGTAAAGAGGCCGGGGTGGTGCTTACAGGCGCCGGCGCCACATTCCCTTATGGGAAAGACCCCAAAGACAGCAATATCAGGCTTGCGCCCACCTATCCGGCATCGGAAGAGCTGGCAATGGCTGCGGATTTGTTTGTCCTGTGTGTAAAGCTTGTGAGTATAGATAAGGTGTTGGAGAACAGGCGGAAAAACACTGAGTATCGCAAGGAGGAATGTGCCAAAGGCGCATGATATAAGGCGATATATTGGGGAACAGGAGGCTGCTATGGAAGAGTATAAGAGGATAAAAAGAGAACTTGTCGCCAGGGGGGCTATTATAGACTATTATCAGGATACCATGCGGATTCCCAACGGAAACACGGCAAAATGGGATTTGATAGACCATAAAGGAGCAGCTGCGGTGGTTGCCGTGAGAGAGGATGGAAAGATTCTTATGGTGCGGCAGTATCGCAACGCATTGGAACGTGAGACATTGGAGATTCCGGCAGGTGGGCTGAATGGAAGAGAAGAGCCCACAGAAGCTGCCGCTGTGCGGGAGCTTGAGGAGGAGACAGGATATACCTGTGACCATGTGGAACTGCTGAACTCTATCTATACCACGGTTGCGTTCTGTAATGAAAAGATAGATATCTATCTTGCCAGGGAATTAAGAAAGGGAACGCAGCATCTGGATGAGGATGAATTTCTTCGAGTGGAGGCGTATTCCCTGGAAGAACTGAAACAGAAGATATTCGAGTATAAGATTCAGGATTCCAAAACCATATGTGGTATCCTTTCCTATGCCGCAAAATATGCCCAGGCGGAGTGATTTCTTTCCGCATAGTATGAAAGCTGTCCGCATACAATGAAATGTCTGGAAGAAAACATGGAAGGGACGGTAATGTAATGGGGCTTGTGGCAATGAAATGGAATCTGAATTCCGGCCGGCGCAATATTCTGGCAATTTTTTGCGCCGGTCTGGCTGTTGGAATCCTTGTGATAAATATGGGAAAGAGCATTTTGTTGGAAGATACGGGTTTATTTGATGAAGATACTTTGTATTGTGTAAAGTATATGACCGTGGACAGCAGTGCTCTTTTTTGCTATGTGCTTCGTAAAAGGATGGGCAGGCTGTTGATTTTGGCAGTACTTTCTACTACATATCTGGGTTTGGTGGTCTGTGGGGGATGCGTGTTCTGGTATGGAATGTCAGCGGGAACCTTTTTGGCTTCTCTCATGATACGATATGGTGTGAAAGGAATTATGCTTGCGGTGGTGAGTGTATTTCCTCAATATCTTTTTTATGTGCCCGCCATGTTTGTGATGCTTGCCTGGTGTGAGACTGTCTTCCGGGCAATTTATCACAGGAACGGCGGAGGGTATGGGGCGGCGGACAAGGGCTTTCTGGTGCAGAAAGCCGGACAATTTGTGGCAATAGTATCTGTCATTTTGGCCGGCTGTCTGGCAGAGGGCTATATAAATCCTTATCTTCTAAAAGGGTTCTTAAAAATCTTTTAGGTATATTGGGGCGGCTGGGGTTATTCGTATTCTGCCAATTCATAGATCAGGCGTTCGGAGGCTTCCCAGCCCAGACAGGGATCTGTAATGGACTTCCCATAGACACCGTCACCTATTTTCTGGCATCCTTCTTCAATGTAACTTTCAATCATAACTCCTTTTACCAGTCTGTGAATATCCGAATTCAGTTTGCGGCTGTGCATGACTTCCTTGGCAATGCGGATTTGCTGTTCGTATTGTTTGCCGGAATTGGAATGGTTGGCATCTATAATGCAGGCCGGATTGAGCAGATTCATTTTGTTGTACATTTCCAACAACAGATTCAGATCTTCATAATGATAGTTGGGGATGTTGTTGCCATGCTTATTTACGGCGCCCCGAAGTATGGTATGCGTCAGCTGGTTGCCGGTGGTGGTGACTTCCCATCCCCTGTAAATGAAAGAGTGAGAATGCTGCGCCGCATAAACGGAATTCAACATAACGGATAAATCTCCGCTGGTAGGATTCTTCATACCTGCCGGAACATCAAAGCCGCTCACAGTCAGGCGGTGCTGCTGGTCTTCTACAGATCGCGCGCCGATGGCCACATAGGATAATATATCGGACAGGTATCTCCAATTCTCCGGATAGAGCATTTCATCCGCTGATGTAAGGCCGGATTCTTCAATGGCGCGGATATGCATTTTGCGCATGGCAATGAGTCCGGCCAAAAAGTCGGGTTTTTTCTCCGGGTCGGGCTGATGTACGATACCCTTGTAGCCTTCGCCGGTGGTACGGGGCTTGTTGGTATAAATTCTTGGTATCAGTAAAAGTTTATCCTTTACTTTGTCATTTATTTTTGCCAGCCGATTTATATAGTCGCAGACGGAATCTTCGTTGTCGGCGGAACAGGGGCCGATGATGACTAAGAATTTATTGCTCTCTCCGGTGATGACTTTTTTGATTTCTTCGTCACGTACCTGCTTGAGTGATGTAAGTGACTGTGGTAAAGGATATTCCTGCCGGATTTCATCCGGGGTTGGAAGTTTTTTGATAAATTGGAAACCCATATTTTCTTTTCGCCTAAAAGGCAATCCTTTCTGTAAGAGTATTCTTCCGGAACTGTTATGGAGATGTCAAAGGAAGCAAACAGTTATCCGTAGTATTGCGCAAACATTATTATAGTATATGAGGGCGATTCCTGCAACTGATTTACTTTGAAAGTCTTGAAACTTGCCTGCGGAAATGTTACTGCTCAGAACCCATAGTGCCAAGTGGCTTGGGGGCTTCCAGGACAGTAGGGGGAATGGAGAAAAGGGACGGCGGCTGGGGTGGGGGAAGCTCTGCTCGGCCCGGGCAACGCCTCCGCCGGACTAACCGCCAACAAAAGCTAAGACACAAAAGTACCGTGTCTAAGCTTTTGGTAGGCGGTGGATTCCGGCTCCGGTCTAAAAGCGCCCTCAAGTGCTTTCGCAGAGCTTCCCCCACCCCAGCCGCCTGTATTTCCGCAAGTGTTAGTATAAAAGACAAAAAGGAGGTGCCAAATGGCGTGGGGGTTTAGTTAATGTGAAAATCATAATGAATAGTTGGGAAAATATAAAATTCTAAAAGTATTGCGGGAAATAATGGTAAATTAGTGGTAGTATGATATGGGGAAGGAAATTTAAAAAACTTCCGAAGTAAAAGGCAATGAATTGAGGCAGCGGGGATTCAGGTTGTAATAGATAGGATGGCGAAATACAATATGGATAAGAAAGAAGCTGTGATGAATGAAGGCAACGATTTCGCAGCGTTTTACAGGGAGAATTTAGACTTAATCTATCATTACATATATCGTATTATTCCAAACAGACAACTTGCGGAAGATCTGACGCAGGAAACCTTCTATACGGCATTGGTAAAGCAGGATGAGTTATGGGGGCATCCAAACCCAAAGCTTTGGCTGATGCGTATTGCCAGGTATAAGATGATGGAATTTCGCAAGAGTATGCGATATCGGAAGACAGAGCCTTTGGATCCGGAGGGGATTGAGGCGGCGGAGTTGGATGCCGGTTATGGAATTACAGAATTGAATGTGATTGCGGGCAATATGCTGGGTGAGAAGGAGTGGAAGTTGATTAAGAAATATTATCTCTTTGGCGCTACCATTTCGGAACTGGCAGAGGCGGAAGGAATATCTGAGAATAATATGAGAGTGCGTTTGTCACGATGGACAAAGCAGCTGAGGAACAAGATAGATGGATAGGTCGGGCAGCAGGAATGGTTTGCCTGGTGTTAAAAGTTTTGGAACATGGTTAAAATAACGATGAGGATTGCGCCAATCTAACAATTGTTATGATAGGGGAGTTGGAATCTCTTAAGGGCAATTGGGTGTCGAAGAAATGGGAGGTTACTGGGATGAACAGGCAGGAGAAAACACTTCAGGACAAGGAGTCACTGGTACGAGGGTTGAGGGAAAAACTGGATTGGTATACTTTTGATGCTTCTGAGGAGGAATATGATGAGAAAGCAGTGGAATCCATTTTATATTTGCTGGACAGAATGGAACCATTAAAAGAAGAGGAGGTACCCAAGTTGCAAAAATCTTGGAAGCAATTTCAGAAGCTTGTAAAGGAACGGGGAGAAGTTGATTTGCCGGTGGAAATATGTGAAGGGGGATTGGATTTGGAGGAGCCGTTTCAGAATACGGAAATGCCGAAAGGGGACACAGAGCTGTCAGCTGAACTGGGAATATCTGTGGACATGGCAGCGCTGCGGAAGAATGCCCGGAAAAGTAAAAATGGGTTGGAAGGAACTGCAAATAATAAGTGGCGTGGCGGTGAGAGGGGGGCTCTGCGTTACAAATATATTGCAGTGGCGGCTTTGTTTATGCTGGGAGTGACGGTGATAGGCAATGGGCGTGCAGGGGCAAGCCCGGATACCGGATTTTTTCATTGGCTGAGACATGACAGTACAGGGATACAGATGATGACGTCACCGGAGAGTTTGGATGGTGAAACAGATGTGCAGGGCGTTCATATGTATTCAGATGGTACAAAAGTACCACAATGGGCTCAGGATTGGCTTAAAATAGATGAGAAGTTTGAACCACCAGTAAGTTATGAATGGAATTGTTTTGAGGTAGAAGAGCCTAGAAATTTTCATAAAATAACTAGCTGTTATTTGGAACGTGGCACAAAAAAAGAATTGCTTTTGGGTATGATAATATATAAAGGTAAAATATCATTTAATACAGAAGAACTAGTGGATTACAGTTTTATAGAAAGTTGTGAATTAGAGCATAAGCAAATGAATATTTATGGCAGAGAGGACGAAACAGGAGCAGAATCATACCTAATATATTTTTTTGAAGGACAATGTCAGTATTATTTGCAGGGAAAAGAAAATCTGGATGAGTTAAAGAGTCTAATTGAAAAATATTGGTTGTGTGTAAAAAATAATTTAAAAAAATGAAATTATTTGTAATAAAATGCTTTCTCAGGCCATTTATAGGTAGAAGGATAATTTGAGCAAAGCGCTAAGTGAAAGGAGAAAGGGAAGGTCCTTCAAAAAATACAAAGGAGAAGAAAAATGAGAAAAGCAGTAAAAATGGTTATGAGTGTAGTAATGATTGCGGCATTGCTTGTGGGAAATTTTGGAATGACCTCTCAGGCGGCAGATTTGAACCAGGGCACAGAGAATCCGGAGGTATTGGAGGCGGAAGTGATTGACATGGGTGAGGGAACCTTGCCCTATACATCGCTGGCTCAGTGTATTATCAGTATCAGCGGGCATGACGATGGCATGTACATTGATATTACTACCGGAGCTGATGGTAAGGCATCCGTAATTGGCGTAAAAGACGTTAAAATCGAAAGAAAGTTTTGGTACGGCTGGTCCACAGTAGCTACAAGTAGTGGCGGGGAAATACATGACCGCACTATGATGGCTGTTTGCATTACATATGCCAATGCCGTGAAAGATGCCACATATCGGATTTCCTGTGTACATTATGCGGATGTAGATGGCTATATGGAAGGCACAAATGACACGGGCGCCTTTGTCTATACGTATTAAGGATGTGTGTAATCGTCTGGGGAACATGTTGACAATACTTGATTATGGAGGAAAAAGTCATTTACTACATTAGTTTTTATAGCACATTAATTGAAAGGCTGGGATACGACCCGCAATGTGCCCTGTTGGAAGTTAAACTTTTGAGTGATGGGCAAACATGGCGTTATGAAGGCGTGCCGGAGGAGGTCTGGTATCGCTTGAGGGAAAATTATAATCCGGATGCATATTATCGAAGATACATATGCGGACGCTATCCGGAAGAGAAGATTTCCAGCAAACAGGAAGAAGCACATTGATGCTTTGGCGATACTGATTGCCTGGCCCAACACAAAAGATGCGTCCGTGAAGTGTTATTGTTTATTTAATGTCTGCTCATCAGGGGCGGACAATTGTGCTGCCCCTGATGAATTCATGAATTGCGCAATGAACGATTCGGTTTTTTTATATTTCGTTGTTTGTAATCTTAAGAATTTTGATATTTGCATTCAAATAATTCTGTCTGGTTAGTAGTCTCTATAAATATATTCGTAAATATATCCGTTTAAAAATTTTTAATTGACACCCTTTGGAACCAATAGCGTTTGGTGGATTTCTTCCATGGCAGCGAAAGGGATGGGAGCGAAGGGACGGCGTCCGGGGTGGGGGAAGCGCTGCTCGGCCCGGGCAACGCCTCCGCCGGACTCACCGCTAACATAAGCTAGGACACAAAAGTACTGTGTCCAATCTTTTGTAAGCGGTGGATTCCGGCTCCGGTCTAAGGGTGCCCTCAAGTGCTTTCACAGCGCTTCCCCCACCCCGGACGCCTGTATCTTCGCAAGTTTTAATATAAAAAACAAAAAGGATGTGCCAAGTGGCAAATCAAATGACAACTCAAATAAAAGACCTATTGGAATATTCTATGGACTACAAAAAAGTTGCGGATAAAAAAGGTCATTTGCTGGCTCCTAAACGGCGCCAAACCAAGTACTTGTGTTGTAAAACTTTCGGAAAAACAGGCGTCCGGGGCATGGGGGGTTACGTGAACGCACCAGAGGGCGTCCTTAGACCAAAGGCGTTGCCCGAGCCGAACGTAACCCCCCATGCCCCGGACGCCGT
>CAJUGT010000096.1 GCA_910586435.1 uncultured Acetatifactor sp.
GGGTGCGAAGGCGCACGAGAGCAAATTTCATGAAGGTACTTATGAATGAAATTTGTCTCTCCTGTGTGTGCGCCGAAGGAACCACACCCTTTAGTGCCGTCGCGCAGCGACTTAAAATAGGAGGTATTAAGGTGAATAGAATATTAATTATTGAAGATGAGGTCAAAACCGCAACACCAGTAAAAGAGGCGCTTGAGTTAAATGGTATGCAAGCGGAGATTGCAAAGGATGGGGAAATTGGCCTTAAGATGGTCAAAGAAAAAGAATTTGATTTGATTTTATTGGACTTAAAAATGCCAAAAATGAGTGGGGAGGATGTCTTAAGGGAAATCAGAAAGATTCGACCATATGTTTTTGTAATAATTTATACTAATTTTAGTGATTTTACAGATTTGAAGGTACTGGCTAATATTGGTATAGATGGTTATGTGAATAAAGGGCCGGATGCGGACTTAAAAGAATTAATTAATATTATTAAAGAGAAATTAGAGCCATTTTCCATAGAAAGTATGCAGAATATCGTTAACAGTGCTAAGATGCAGGAAGAGGGATGAAATTGAAGAAGAAATTCTTGTTAGATACAAATGCGTTTTTTGAGATGTTAAGTTATTTGGCTGGAAAAGGTGTGAGGAGAGATGAATACGATTTTGCGGACATTCTTGAAGGAGAATGCTACATCTCAAAAATAACAGAACTTGAAATTCTATCTGTTATTGGGAAGTATGGGAGAGGTGAAGCGGCTCAATGGCAGCAATGTACAAGACAGATTTGTGAGGATGGAACAAAATGTGAGCACAAGTACTTTTATAAAGGGCAGAAACCATGGAATAAGCATTTATGTAGAGATATGCGTAAACTGGTAAAAGAAATGATTAACGGGAGCAGTATAATTTTAAAAGTAAATGTGTTAGAGATAAATGAGGCGATAATTAATTGTGCGGAGAGTTTTATGATGCATGCTATCAGATATAAATTTGGATCTCAGGATGCATTAATTGCTGCTACTTCAATTATTTATTCATCAGATGAAATGCCAATGGTAGTGGTGACATCGGACAAGTCTTTAAGAGCTGCTATGAAAGTAGAAGGAGTAGGGTTTATTGTTCCGGGACTTGAGAATGGAAGAAAAGATTAGATAAGATAATAACTACATAACAAGAATATGAAAATTTCCCTCCAATATAACACTAATTTCACATAACTCCAACGAAGTTATGCGGTTTTCCGGACTTTTGCCCGGAAAAACTTCAAAAAGTTCGTGACAGTGAGCATTCTTGCAAGAAGGTTCACAGAATTTTTGCATATGGTTGCGGAGGTGGCAATATGCTGGAAATAAATACTGACAGGCTTACAATACGTCGTTTTTGCCATAAGGATGGAGAGGAGCTTTTTCGGCTGGTTTCGGACCCGGAAGTGATGCGCTATCTTGAGCCGCCTTACACAAAGAATCAGGCGGAGCGATTGTTGGAGGAGGCAGGTCTGTGTGAGCCGCCATTGATATATGCAGTGGAAGACGTGGAAAAACGGTTTGTGGGATATGTCATATATCATACGTATGGGGCGGACGGGATGGAAATCGGCTGGGTGCTGAAAAAGAGTGCGTGGCACAAAGGATATGCGGATGAATTGACCGGCGCCCTTATGAAAGACGCAGAGCATAGAGCAGATTATGTGGTGATTGAATGTGTGCCTGCGCAGAAGGCCTCTGGACGGATTGCCTTAAAAAACGGGTTTTTCTATGAGAGCAGAGAAGAGGGCTGTGATATTTATAAATATACTTTCCATGTCCCTAAGCCAAACTGCAAAACCACATCCGCAGGGCAAAACAGCAGGGGAACTCTGCCGGGGCAAGGCCTGAAGAATTGAAGAATAAGTTGGCATGGGGGATGGAGAGGGAACAGGGACCGGAAGATGCTAAGGATAGGAATATGTGATGATGATACAATAGTGCTTGAGGCTTTGGCCAAAGAAGTGGAAGTCTGGGCAAAAGAAAAGCAGGAGACTTACAGTGTGGAGCTTTTTCCTACGGCAGAGGCTTTTTTATTTGCCTGGGAAGGGCAGAGGGATATGGATGTGCTGCTTTTGGATATTGAGATGCCCGGCATGGATGGTATGGAACTGGCCAGAAGCCTGCGGAAAAAAGGAGAGCATATCAGCATCATTTTTGTAACGGGAAATTCGGAATATGCCCTGGAAGGTTATGACCTGGAAGCGATTTCCTATGTGGTGAAGCCTGTGAGACGGGAGAGACTTTGGCTGGCGCTGGATCGGGCCAGGGAGCGTGAGGAGAACAGAGAGGCGCTTCTGGTGGCAGTCTCTGCCGGGGAGATGGAGCGGGTGTATCTATCGGAGATTTGTTTTCTGGAAAGCCAGGGACACCAAACCATTCTTCGCAAGAAGGATGGGACAAGTATTTCCTGTAAAGTTAATATGCAGCAGCTGGAACAGGAATTGGGAGAGAAAGGAGAGGCTTTCTTCAGACCCCATAGATCGTATTTGATTCATCTTGGCTTTGTGGAGAAAATAACGAAAAAAGAGGTGCGGATGGAAGGCGGGGCGTTGATTCCCATAGCCAGAGGAAAATGGGAGGCGTTGAGCCAGGCATATTTGAAATATTTCCGCAGAAAATATCAGAAGGATTTTGAGACAGAAATCGGAAAGTAGCAGGGAGCAAAATGTCACAGACAGGTATTCAGCTGATATGGCTGGTGTTATATCATTATTTCATTGGACAGATTTGTGATTTGGAAAAGGGATATGTGAAAAGAGCGGTGTTGGGTGTCATGACTTTTGGAGCGCTGCTTGGGGCAAATGTGTCCTTTCAGGGCTGGGGCGGCTCCGGCAACAGGTTTGTAGGCTGGCTTGCGGTTACATTGATTTGTCTGTTATATGTTCTTTTCTATGATGAGAAGCCCTTTGGGCGGCAATGGAGGAAGGTTCTTCTGCCGGGGCTTTTGATGTCGGTCTGTGTGCTGGGGAGGGAACCATGGACGCTGTTGGTGTGGAATGGAGTGGTTATGGTGGTTCTGCTGCTCTTATTGGGGGTTGAGAGAGGGTATCTGGGTGTAAGGGACAGTCTCCTGCATATAACGGTTTACGGTATATTTACATATGCCTTATGGTATTATGGTCCCTGGGCGGAATTGAGTTTCAAGGCAGGGATTTTTGTATTGGAGGTTTTGCTGTTTTTGGCCCTGGAGGGTACGCAGTATTCCTGTTTCCGAGGATTTGTGGACCGTGCGGAACGGTTTCAAAGAGAGATTTTAAGCCATCAATATGAGGAAATCAGGGAAATATACCTGAATATGCGAAGCTGGCGTCATGATTACCATAATCACCTTCAGGTGATGAAAGCACAGATTGCGTCGGGACAGATGGAAGAAATGAAAGGATATCTGAATGCGTTGGAAGAAAATCTGGACAAGGTGGATACCTACGTAAAATCAGGTAATCTTATGGCGGATGCCATATTGAACAGCAAATTGACGCTGGCAGAGCAAAAAGGAGTTCGGGTGAACTGTAAGGCCATTTTGCCGGAGGCGCTTGCCATAGAGGATGTGGATTTGTGTGTGCTTTTAGGAAATTTGTTGGACAATGCTTTGGAGGCATGTGACGCAATTTCGGCGGAGGAGAGATTTTTGCGTATTTATATGGTGGTAAATGGGGAACAGTTGTATATATCTATTCAAAATTCCGCAAAGGAGGATTTGAATTTTGAGGAAAGACATTATATTTCCACCAAGCGGGGGAATCATGGACTGGGCATGAAGCGGGTCAAAGCCTTGGCGGACAAATATGACGGATATTTGACCCTGGCAAATGAACCAGGTATCTTTGCGGTGGAGCTTACATTACCGTTGTAGGTCCCCTGCCTTTTCTCTGCTGAATCGCTGTTTTGGTCCATTTGCCATAGTTCAATTCTACTGACAGCGTACTTCTCTATTTCTGGGATTCAGATAAAAACTCCTGTAAATTCTCCCTGCGGCATCTCACTTCCTGGTCAACATTGACTCATTACTTTGCTCGTCAGAAAATGGCGTGTTTTGTGGTGAAATAAAAATTGGTCTTTCAAGCTCTGACATTTCAAGTCTAAAATCATACATTTCATGAAAAAAACTCCCTTTGAAAGGATTTTGTATTATAGTAAACAAAAGAAAGCGTTGCTGGGGGATGACAAAAATGAGGAATCCAGAAGCGGGGAAAAGGTAAGGGAATGAATTTTCAAACATGCTTTTAGAGAGGCAAGGGGAAAATAAAACATAAGGGGTAGTGTCAAATGGGATATAAAAAAAACAGCAACGAACCGTACAAGCCCCGGGAGGATTTACTGACGCGTCTGTGGCAGGAAATACTCCCAGATTCAGGGGGCTTGGGAGGGAAGTTGCGGAACTAAAGGAAGAAGGGACAGGAAATGGGACAGGAAAAAGATCAGAAAACAGAACAGAAAACCCAACAGAATCGGTATCCCCTCTGGGACAATTATCGTGTGGCTTTTAAATGGGTGAAGGAATTGGAAGGTTCGGGGTATTTCTTCCTTATGGGCATCACGGCCGTGGTGGCTTTCATAGAGCCATTTCTTGCCGTGGCCCTGCCCGGGACAGTGGTGTACTTGCTTGGGAGCGGGTGGAAACCGGAAAGAATTTTTGCAATGCTTGCGGCGTATATCATCGTGCTGCAGGGACTGCGGACCGCAAGGGGGTATTTGGATGGAGTGTACTATAAGAAGAATTTCCAGTTTCGATGTAAGCTGGGCCCCCAGTTATTTGGCGCTGCCATGGATGCGGATTTTCAGGACTTTGAAAGCGAAACGGGGCAGAAGAAGCTGGCAGCGGCACGGATGAATCTGTATTATGGCAACGGGAAAGGCATAGAGGCATATCTGAAGGCGTTACATGGATTTGTGATTCACTTGTGCGGCCTGATTTTTTATTCTGTGCTTATAGGCATACAGAATATATGGATTATGCTGCTTTTGCTGGGGCTGACAGGTATATCCGCTCTTAGCCGTATCCTGGTCAGGAAGCGTGCGGAGGAATATGACGAAAAATATGAAAAGATATGGCATGAATCCAACTACCTGGGCAAGGAGGCGCTCATTGGAGCCAATGGGAAGGACATCCGCCTGTATCACATGTGGAGCTGGTTTGCCAGGGAGTTCCACAAGCTGAAAAAAGATTTTATCCATTGGGGCAGTCGGTGGTGGTGGTGCTGCCAGGGCTTTCCTGACATAATAGAGAAATGTACTTCTCTTGTGAGAGATATTCTCGTGTATGGGTATCTCATATATCAGATGACCCAGGGCAACATGGCGCTCAGCTCTTTTTTGTTCTATATTGGGCTTGTGGCAAAGTATAGAGATTGGATGGTTCCCGTGCTGGACACATATGGGAAAATCATGGAAAATAACAGGCATATGGATTGTTACCGTGATTTTCTGGACTTTGCGAATCACACACATTGGGGGGAAGGAACCGTCTCACGGCCGGGACAGACGGCTGAACTTCGTCTGGAACATGTATCTTTTCGGTATGAGGGCAACGAGGAGGATACCATTCATGATTTGTCACTGACCATAATTCCAGGGGAAAAAATTGCGCTGGTGGGTATGAACGGCGCAGGAAAATCCACATTAATTAAGCTCATTTGCGGTCTGTACCGTCCCAGTTCCGGAAAGATTTACCTGGACGGAAGGGATATTTCGACCATTTCCGTTGGAGAATATTGGAAGGAATTCTCGGTGGTATTTCAGGATGTTTTCGCGTTCTCTTTTCCCTTGTCCGACAATGTATCCTGTCAGGAGGAAGGAGGGGTGGATGGGAAACGTCTGAAAGACTGCCTGCAAAAGGCGGATTTGTGGGAGCGTGTTCAGACCTTGGAGAGAGGAGAACAGACTTATCTGAACAAAGATATCGAAGCCTCCGGAGTGACCCTTTCCGGCGGAGAAATGCAGAAACTTATGCTGGCCCGGGCGTTATATAAGGATGCCTCCATGGTGATTCTGGATGAACCCACGGCGGCCCTGGACCCTATTGCGGAGAGTGGGCTGTATGAAAAATATTTCGACATGACCAGGGAAAAGACAAGTATTTTTATTTCCCACAGGCTCAGTTCCACGAAATTCTGTGACAGGATTCTATTTATGGAGGAAGGCAGGATTACGGAAGAGGGCACCCATGAGGAACTTCTTGCGAAAAATGGAGCTTATGCAGCCATGTTCCATACCCAGGCCCAATACTATGAACCTGGAAAGACGGTGTGTGATTAGAAAGGGACCAGGCAAAGAAAGAGCATAGGGCGGGGAAGAAAAGTGGCATGGAGACAAAAATGAAATGAAAACAGCAAAAGGCGCAAAGGGGGAGTGGAAATAGAGATGAAAAAGACGAAGAGTGAGAAAATGACCGGCGGAACGCAGGATTCAGGGACAGGGAAGAAGAAAAAAAACATACAGGCCGGTTTCAACGAATTCCTTGGAATCCATAAGACAGGAATGGAACTGATAAAGACAGCGCATAAAATAGATTCCTCCGCCATTCCTTTATGTATGATAAACGCAGTGATTCAGGTATCCAATGCTTATCTGGGATTGTTTCTTACGGCAAGGCTGATTGACAGTCTGCTGGCGTCGGCCTTTGAAAGAGCATTTTTCTATGCGGGTATGGTGGTATTGTCAGCATTATTATTTGGATTGGCAAATACAGTTCTCTCAGGGCTGTACAAGAAATCTTCGGATCGCTTTTTCCTGGGGTTCTACATCATGATGAGAGAGAAAGTGATTTCTCTGGATTATGAGACCATGGAACAGCCCAAGGTGGCGGAATCGGTGTTTCGCTCCGAGCGGACGGCCATGATGTACGGCGGGTTGGGAACCGTCATAGAAATCTATAAGAATTTACTGGAAGGGATACTTACCATAGGCATGTCCATAGGAATGACAGTGGCCTTGTGCTTTGCCGGGCCTGCGCTGCGCAAAGGGGTGCTGACCACGGTGGCCCATCCTGTGGTTTCCCTGTGCTTTGTGGCGGCATTAACCTGTGGAACCCTGCTGGTATATGGGAAGGGGAACAGAAAGCTGGCGAAAAAAGATGAAGAAATATTTCAGGGGCATACGGACCAGGAGCTTGGGATTAGTTATCTGATCAGGGAGGTGCTGGCAAACTATAAAGCGGGTAAGGTGATACGGCTTTATGATATGAAAAAGATGCTGTTAAAAAATTTCATAAATTTTAATGATAAATCCGTGAACTTTTTTGGCAGAATGTGCGATGTATCTAATCAGGGCGGTTTGTTTCAAAATATCGTCAATGGGATATATGTGGTGGGGATTTATTTGTTTGTGGCGGTGAAGGTGTTGGCGGGCGCAATTACCATAGGCGCTTTTACCCAGTATGTGGGGGCTTTGACAAAGCTGGCCAAGGGCTTTCAGGATTTGGCGAAAAACAACGCTTATTTAAAAAAGAACTGTACTTATATGACCGACTTCCTGAATCTGATGAAGATGAAAAACTGTCATATGACAGGGACTATTCCTGTGGAGAAGCGTCTGGACGGGGAGTATGAGATTGCCTTTCATGATGTGAGCTTCCATTACCCCGGAAGTACGGAAATGGTTTTAAAAAATGTGAACTGTAAGATAAACATGAAGAATAAACTGGCGCTGGTGGGGAAAAACGGCGCAGGCAAAACCACTTTTATAAAGCTGCTCTGTCGTTTATATGAGCCCACCGAGGGAATGATTACATTGAATGGTGTGGATATCAGGAAGTATAAGGAAGAGGAATACAGAGAATTGTTCGGGGTGGTATTCCAGGATTTCAAGCTGTTTGCCTTTCCCATATGGTGCAACCTGGCGGCCGGGTACGCAAGAGATGATTCAAGACTCTGGGGGTGCCTGGAACAGGCGGGAGCGGCAGATTTTGTCAGGGAGCTGCCGAATGGTCTGGAGACATTGTTATATAAAGATAAGGAGGGCGGTGTGGACATCAGCGGAGGGCAGGCCCAAAAGCTGGCATTGGCAAGGGCATTATACAAAGACGCGCCGTTTGTGGTGCTGGATGAGCCCACTGCCGCCTTAGACCCTGTGAGTGAGGCACAGGTCTATGAGGGATTTCATAAGATGGTAAAGGACAAAACCAGCATTTATATCTCTCATAGAATGAGCAGCTGCCGTTTCTGCGATGACATTGTGGTATTTGACGCAGGGAGAATCGTGGAAAGGGGAAGCCATGAAAAGCTTCTGGCCGAGGAGGGACAGTATGCGAAAATGTGGAATGCCCAGGCAAAGTATTATGTGACATAGTTTGTAAATGGAAGTCCATTACCGTTTGCTTCGTTCACAGCAACCTCGGGTTTGTCATGCAAAAGACGCATGAAAACGCCTTGCGGTGACACCGAGTGAACAGCAATGGAAGTCCTCCTCTGTTTGATTGTGCAGGAATAAAAATGTTGCAGGCGCAATGATTTTGGCATATAATGGAATCATTAACGCAGCCAACAGGAAAATCCGGCTGGAACGCAGTGAACCTGCGGAAAAGAGTATGTGACAATAGAAAATTGATTAGAAAATTGATTTCGGGCAAACAGACAGGAGAGCACAATGGAAGAAAAAAACACACAAATACTGGATGATACCAAAGAAAGTGAACCTATTCCCACAGAGGATGGTTCTGAACTGGAACTTTATGAGGATGCGGAGATGGAGGCTGTGGAGGGGCATATTGCCAAGTATTTCGGAGAGTTTGAAAGTGTACTCCATGAAATTGTTTCTCCGGATATTCATGTGGATATTTGTCTGATTCCTCCAAGTGAGGAGAGAAATTACTATACTTTGGTCACTATGGGGATGGGAGCGCACAGGATGAATGTGCCCGAGACTCTGGAAGAATATGAACTGGAACGGGCAGAGTTATTGATATCTATGCCGCCGGATTGGAAATTTGATCAGGAATCCATGGCTGACGAGAGATGGTACTGGCCCATCAGGACATTGAAAATGTCGGCCAGACTGCCGGGGGAAGAGGACTCCTGGCTGGGGTGGGGGCATACACTGCAATTCGGAAACGGTGAAACTTATGCGGACAATACACAATTATGCGCAGTCATGCTGGTGGGACAGCAGGTGGGAGAAGAGGGGGCCAATGTATGCCAGCTGCCCGGCGGGGAGAAAGTGAATTTCTACCAGCTGATTCCTCTGTATCAGGAAGAAGTGGATTTCAAGCTTGAGAACGATGGAGAGGCATTGCTCAAAAGGATGAAGGGGATTGGGTTTGTGGTTGACATTGAGCGACGGAATGTGATGGAAGATGGCGATCATGAAGAATATACCTTTCATGTGACGTTAAAGCTGAATGCCCGTTTTCAGCCCAGGGATCGCCATGAATTGGAGGATGTGCTGGAAGAGATTTTGAGTATGGAGGAACTGGGCGAGGTGGATGGGGGCGGAACCATGCAAATGCCCTCCGGCGAGATAGAATACTGTGATATAGAGATATATCTGAAAAACGGTGACAAAGAAACTCTGGAAGAACTGGCCAGGATTGTAAATCACGTCAAGATTCCCAAAGGTTCCCAATTGCTGACGGAGGGAACAGAGATGCCCGTAGGCACCATGGAGGGCATGGCGCTGTATATAAACGGTACGGAACTGGAAGCGGAAGTATATCAAAATTGCGATATTAATTATGCCATAAAACAGATGGAAAAATTGATGGAAGGCGTGGGGGCAATGTACAGTTATTGGGAAGGTCCCCAGGATACGGCATTGTATTTCTATGGGGATTCCTATGAGACCATGCTGCAAAAGGTGCAGGGATTTTTAGATGAGTATCCCCTGTGTCAGAAATGTGTGGTAAAGCAGATTGCATAGCCGTGGGGCAATGGGGCCGGACTTGTTGTCACACATAGTTAAGAGGGCAAGTTATGACATTGTAATCCCATATGGGGTATGTTATAATGAATGTGTTGCGTAAAACGATAATTCATTCATCTCATTAACAAATGCGAAAATATTGCTGCGCCCTGCAATGCCCGGCGTTGCGGGATATGTTTGTTGTCACAGGGTGAATGAATTACTGACACAAAAAGGTATGGCGAGGAGACTATGGACAAGAAGAAGGAATTTTTCCCTGACGGGACACCTATTGACGACTGGTTTTATGACACGGAGGTTCCAAAGCTTTCGGATCTTGGAAAGCAGTATGTGTTGTCGGAGCATGGAATTTATGATGACGGAAATAACTATACGAAGGCAATACAGGAACTTATCAATTGCGCTGAGGAAAAGGGCGGCGGAGTGATTGTGGTTCCCAGGGGAGTCTATCTGACGGGCGCTCTGTTTTTCCCGCAGGGAGTAAATCTGTATATAGAGGAAGGCGGGGTATTAAAAGGGAGCGATGACATCAGTGATTATCCCATACGGGAGACTCGTATCGAAGGAGAGACCTGCAAATACTTTTCAGCCTTGATCAATGTGGACGGAGTGGACGGGTTTACTATGTGCGGGCAAGGGATGATTGACGGAAACGGGATGAATTCCTGGAAAGCCTTCTGGCTTAGGAGGACATGGAATCCCAAATGTACCAATAAGGATGAACAGCGTCCCAGGCTTGTGTATTTTTCTAACTGCAAAAATGTATTGGTTGCCGGTCTTCGCCTGCACAATTCTCATTTTTGGACCAATCATTTATATAAATGTGATCATGTAAAGTACATAGACTGCCATATATTTTCTCCTGCCAGCCCCGTAAAAGCCCCAAGCACTGACGCCATTGACATTGATGTATGTACGGATGTGCTTGTAAAGCGCTGTTATATGGAAGTGAATGACGATGCGGTTGTGCTGAAGGGCGGAAAGGGGCCCTGGGCAGATGAAGCGCCGGAAAATGGTTCCAATGAGAGGATTATCGTGGAAGACTGCGAGTACGGATTTTGTCACGGTTGCCTTACTCTGGGGTCCGAGTCCATACATGACAGAAATATTATTATCAGACGGATAAAGGTAGCCTGCGGCAGCAACCTGCTTTGGCTGAAAATGCGTCCCGATACTCCTCAGCATTACGAATATATCACTGTGGAGGAGGTGCAGGGAACTGTTAAAAACTTCCTGAACATTCATCCATGGAAACAGTTCTTTGATTTGAAGGGAAGGACGGATAAGCCCGTTTCCCTGGCGGAACATATCGTTATGAGGAATTGCGAATGTAAGTGTGAAACCTGCTTTAATGTCATTTCAGACCCCAGGCAGTATCTGCTCAAGGATTTTTCCTTTGAAAATGTGCAGGTGGATGCTGAGCGGATGTGGTGTGAAGGAGGAGATCCCAATTTATTTTCCATCAAAAATGAAAATAAATGAAAGGATTTCCCTTCTCCCGACGTATTACTTATGAAACGATAACACTGGAACACCAGCGCATTCATTTTGAAGTAATCAGTGATTGCCTGTCTCGTCAAAGCAGTGCGGATGACTCAGGGATGAATGTAATGGGGTACTGGCAAAGTGGAGGTAGAATCATGAGGAAAAATCTGGCAAAAGCGGGGGCTCTGGCAGCAGCGGTATTGATTATGGCGGGAAGCGCGTCCAATGTGGCATTCGCAAGACATGGGCATCATTCCCGCAAGGCAGTTGCGCAGTATGCGGTATGCTATCAGAATGGATACTGCGGGGAGAGCGGAATCTGTGATGTGAATGGTGTATGTCAAAACGGAGGTATCTGTACAAGTACGTCATACCGGTCGGGACATCATTCGGGAAGGCATCATTAAAGAGGTAGGTAAGCAGGGGCTGTCATTTGACAGCCCCTGCTTATTTGACACCCGGTTACGTTCTAAGGTTCTTGACGTATGAGAAGGAGGCGGAAATACTTGAAAAGCACGGAGGATATAAGCCGGGTTATGGATACTTATGGGGATATGGTGCGGAGAATCTGTTTCGTACATCTGAAAAGCAGACATGACACGGAGGATGTATTTCAGAATGTATATATGAAGTATTTGCTTTCCGAGGAAGCTTTTGAGAGCAGTGAGCATGAAAAGGCGTGGTTTATACGAGTCACCGTGAATGCCTGTACGGATTGGCTGAGGTATTTTTCCCGCAGGAAATGGGTGCCTCTGGATTTGATTCAGGAGGAAAGCGCAGTATTGGATGGCACATCCAGGGAGGTTCTGGAAGTGGTTCTGAAACTTCCGGAAAAATATCGTAATGTGATTTACTTATTTTACTATGAAGGGTATTCGGCTGTGGAGATAGCCAGGATACTTGGGCGAAAAGAAAACACGGTTTATACATGGCTTGCCAGGGCAAAGGATATTTTGCGGGAGAGATTGGGAGGTGAATGGGCGTGAATGTGATTCGGAACAGCATGGAAGGAATTCGGGCGTCGGAAGAATTAAAGAAAAATACACTGCGATATCTGGAAAAACATCAAAACAGGCCGGGAGGCTCCGGGGCCCATGTCAGGATAAAATATGTGTTTGCGGCCATATGCGTTCTATTCCTTCTGGGGACAGGGGGATATTCCGCTTATATAAGGCCCGTTTCCTATGTGAGTATTGATGTAAATCCTTCCATAGAATTGGGAATCAACCAATTTGGAAGGGTGGTAAAAACCAGTGCGTATCAGGAAACCGGACAGGAGGTTCTTGCGCATGTGTCATTGAATCATCTTATGTATCTTGAGGCAATTGGTCAGCTGCTTGAGAATAATGCGTTCAGAAGATATATCAAGGAAGACTCGCTGCTGATGATCACTGTCATCTCTGACAACCAGGACAGGATGATGGAGGAAATTGAGGCGGATGAAATATTGCAAAGATATGGCGTGATGGCATATACCAGTGATACCACTTGTATGGAGGAGGCCCATGCGCACGAAATGTCTTTTGGAAAATACAGAGCGTGTCTGGAATTATTACAATATGATGAAAGTGTCACCCTGGAGGATTGCCATGGGATGACCATGAGAGAGATCAGAAACCGGACGGAAGGATGTATGGGAGGGAAGGAAGAAACGTCCCTGGAGGGCACGGGAACCGGCACAACAGGGACGGGAGGTCTTCATCATGAAGGGCACCATGGGCATTAAGCCGGCGTGCCGGGCGGACAGTACATGTCCGGCACGGACCGAAGAAACCTGTCAGTGCGTCAGGTATGTTTATTGAATGCGGAATTGGCCAATGAGGTTGTTCAGAGTTCTTGCCTGGTTTGACAATTGGGTGGAAACAGCGGCGCTTTCTTCCGCTGCGGCAGAATTGGCTTCGATGACTCTGGAAACCTCTTTGATTCTGTTTTCTACGGACACAATCATTTCCGATTGCTGTATGCTGGCAGAAGAAATTTCATCCATGAGTATTTTGATGGATTGAATACATTCATTGATAACCTGCATGGCGGAAATGGCCAGATTGGTGGATTCCGTACCTGTTTTTACATCATTGATGGAACGGCTGATGAGCAGGCTTGTATCTCTTACGGCTTCCGAAGATTTGGCTGCCAGGCTTCTGACTTCTTCGGAGACAACGGAGAATCCGGCGCCTGCCTCGCCTGCCCGGCCTGCTTCGATGGCAGCGTTTAGGGAGAGGATATTTGTCTGTAGGGCAATATCCTCAATTGTTTTTATAATACTCACAATTTGAGCAGAGGATTTATCTATATTTTTTGTGGAAATAACCAGCTGTTCCATTTTCGCGTCAGCTTCCGCTGCGTAACCCGTAGCCCTGTCAACGAGGTTGCTGGCATTGCTGCAGCGCACAGCACTATTTTGGATTTGAGTAGTCATATCCGTGATATTGGATACAAGTCCATTGATGGAAAGTTTCTGCTGCGCCGTGCCCTGGGATAATTCCTGGGCGCCGGAGGAGACATGGTTTGCGCCATTGTCTACCTGGCTGGCGATCTGGGTAATATCGTACATAACTTTGGTCAGATGAGTGCGGATGCTCTTCAGGCTTTCTGCCAGGACCTTAAAATCGCCAATGTAATAGGCTTCATTTTTGGTCACGTTAACGGCAATATTGCCCTTTGCCATTTCTCCCAGAATTCTGCCAATATCCTCTATTGTTTTGCGCAGACAGTCACAGACATGGTGGATTGTCTGCGCTATCATGCCGATTTCGTCTTTTCTGCCATAAAAGGGTTTCAAATCCAGGTCGGCGGAAAGTTCCAGGCTGCCAAGACGTCCAATGGCACGTTCCACAATCATAAGCTCCCGACCTTCCCGGTAAATACTCAATAATGTGACAGCAATGATAACTGCCGTAACAATTGCGCATAGTACACCTACCGTAGCGCGGATTGTTGTCACTTCCTGGTAGACTTCCGCCACACTGTCATGAACCATGAAAACCCAGTTCCGGTCTTCCAGATATTTATAAACAACAAGCTGCTCGGCGCCTTTTTCGTTCTGATAGGAATAGGTACCTGCCTGCGTGTCACCGTTTGCCTTGATCCGACGGATGATTTCCAGATAGCCTTTGTCCGTTGTTTCAGTATTCAACAGGGATTCATCCGGATGATATAAGTATGTTCCTGTCTCCACATTGAGAAATACATATTCGCTGTGGGGCAGGCCCTCAATATTTAAGTCCAGTAACACATCCATTAACCGGCTGGCGTAAACGCCGGCCCCCACATAACCAATGCACTTCTGGTTGTCAAAAAGCGGATAATACATGGAAAGTATCATGCTGCCGGTCCCGGGAGATTTCATGATTCCCAGATTGGTCAATTCCGGATCGGACAATATGGTATCCCGGAAGCTGTCCAGAGACGCTCCGGTTCGGGTGGTTATCCCGATAGCGTTTGGGGAAGTATGTGTCAAAACATAGGTGTCGGGGGTACCAATGTATAACCCCTCAAAAATTCCTTTCACTGCTGCGAAATCTTCCGTATATTTTTGGCCTTTCTCAATAAGAGTGGGGTCCTCCGGGTTCATCAGGAGGTCATGGACTTCACTGCCCAACGCAAAAGCTTTCATATATTCTTCCGCAGAAGACACATAGTCGTTTATAATGGAGGCTCTGGATTCCACAGCATCAATCATCTGATTGGTTATGTTATTCTGTACTATGGAAGAAATGCGGTCGGATACAGTGAACCAGAGTAAAAGCATACCCAGAATGGTAATTGCGGTGGTTATAATGCCCATTCGGGTTGCAAGCTTACGATTTTGTAGGAATTTCATAAGTTTCTCCTTTTTAAACATATAAAATATTTTGCACGGATAATTTTAGCATAAGTCCTCATCCATTTCAAGTTGTATCTTTCAAGGTTTACTGTTCATCCCCGATAGTGCCAGGTGGGGGGCGAATTTGCGAAAGGGACGGCGTCCGGGGCATGGGGGGTTACGTTCGGCTCGGGCAACGCCTCCG
>CAJUGT010000097.1 GCA_910586435.1 uncultured Acetatifactor sp.
CCGCTTTTGCGTCTGAAAACCCTTCTCTGTGTCTGAAAGACACATTGCACCTCCATTCCAAGACTGTTTTATATTGGTTTTATGCTCTTTTTGGGGCATTTTTCCGCACAGACACCACAGCCGACACATTTCTCCTGGTCAATTTCCGCATGGAACTCTGTTACGGTCACAGCATTGCCCGGACAATTTTTTGCGCAGATTCCACAACCTATACAGCCTGTCTGACAGGCTTTCATAGTAACCGGCCCTTTATCCACGGACTTACATGCCACCACATATTTTGCTCTGTATGGTATCAGAGAAATCAAATGTTTAGGGCAGGCAGCCACACATTTGCCGCAGGCTTTGCACGCCTCCTTATCTACCACCGCAACGCCATCCACCACATGAATGGCATCAAAAGGACAGGCGGCCACACATGTACCGTATCCAAGACATCCGCTGTTGCAGCTTTTCGGCCCGCCTCCCGGTACAAATCCCATCATACGGCAGTCTTCGACACCATAGTAGTCATAATCCTTTGCCGCTCTGCCACAATCCCCCTGACATGCCACAAACGCAACCATACGCTCTGAGGCATCCGCTTCCACACCCATGATGGACGCAATTTTTTCACCCACTGCCGCCCCTCCTACCGGGCAGGCATTCACTGCCGCTTCTCCCCTTGCTATGGCTGCCGCCAGGCCGGAACAGCCCGCATAACCACATCCTCCACAGTTATTGCCAGGCAATGCGGCCAACACCGCTTCTTCCTTTTCATCCACCTCCACTTTAAAGAAAATGCCGGCAGCACCCAGAAAAAGACCTACAAAAATTCCTACCACACCCACTACGGCGGCGGCAGCCAAAATTCCTGTTATACTCATCTATACAATTCTCCCTTCTTAAGTCTCCCTTTCAATCGGCTCACTCACCATTTGAATAACAGGAGCTATGGAAGCTTTCACAGCAAACCTGAAAATCCGCAAAAAGCAATTGCCATCAGTCCGGCCGTCACCAATACCAGAGGCATTCCCCTGAAAGGCTTCGGTATATCATTGTATTCCAATTTCTCCCGAATTCCTGCCAATATCACTATGGCAACCGTAAACCCAACTGCCGTAGCAAAACCGTTCACAATTCCCGTTAATATTCCATATTCCTTCTGCACATTTGTAATTGCCACTCCCAGCACAGCACAGTTTGTAGTAATCAACGGCAAATACACTCCCAATGCTTCATAAAGCGAAGGCATGGCCTTGCGCAAAAACATTTCCACAAACTGTACCAATGCGGCAATTACCAAAATAAACACAATGGTTCTCAAATATTCTACATGGAATCTTTCCAACACAAATTTATAAATCACTCCTGCCACCCCGCTGGCAAGAGTAATGACAAAGATTACAGCGGTTCCCATACCCGCAGCCGTATTTGTCTTCCTGGATACCCCCAGAAAGGGGCAAAGTCCCAAAAATTGGCTGAGCACTACATTGCTCACCAAAGAGGAACCTATTAAAATGAGAAGCAAATCTTTCACATTTTCCATTTATTTCTCCCCCTTCTTTCCATCTATGGTTTCGGTAGCGGCTGCTTTGTCCTGTGCCTTTCCCGTCTCCTGTAACTGCTTTTTTGTCCCGGCAGTGTCTGCGGTATCATAAAAACGTTTCCCGCAATTTGTGTCGGAGCAGTTCATACAGTCTTCCGTGCATCCGGAGCCTATCTTCTCATAAGGTTTTCCCGCCTTTTTCCTGGCATTTTTTATGTAATTCTGCAAGGCCACCAGCGCAGCCAGCACAAAGAATGCGCCCGGCGCCTGGCCGAATATCCTGATTGGTTCAAAAGAATCCGGCAGCAGTTCAAACCCGAACAACTCGCCTGCTCCAAGCAGTTCCCTGACCGCTCCGATGCATGTGAGAGCAAAAGTAAATCCCACTCCCATGCCCACACCGTCAAAAAAGGAAGGTAACGGAGTATTGGAATATGCATAGCTCTCCGCTCTGCCCAATATAATGCAGTTTACTACAATCAAAGGAATGTACATGCCCAGGGCTTTGTTCAGAAACGGAATATACGCCTCCAGAAGAAGCTGCACCGCTGTCACAAAGGAAGCAATAATCACAATAAATGCCGGAATTCTCACCCTATTGGGAATAATATTTCTCAAAAGCGAGATAATCAGGTTACTGAGCGCCAATACCACCATGGTGGTAAGCCCCATGCCAAGACCGTTGACAGCCGAAGTAGTGATGGCCAGGGTAGGACACATTCCAAGCATCAGTACAAAGGTCGGATTCTCTTTTACAATTCCATTATACAGTCTCTCTCCCGCGCTATTCACTTTCATCACCTCCCCCTAACAGCACATGTGCCACTTTCAAACCACCGTTGACAGCGTTTGTGATAGCTCTTGTGGTTTTTGTGGCGCCGGATATGGCATCAATCTCATAATCGGCGGTGGCACCTGTTTTGGTATAGATGAAAGCATCCACATTTTTATTATGAAATTGCGGTACCAGCAGATCCTGTGCCTCCATTCCAAGACCAGGAGTTTCCGCTATTTCCAAAATGGAGATGTCATTTAATGTCCCGTCCACCGCCACTCCCAGATAGAGAACAATCCTGCCGGCATACCCCTCCGAGGATGCGGATTCCACCACATATCCAAGCAAATCACCCTCACTGCTCAGGGCACGATACACACTGCCTATTTTCACTCCATTGCCGGCAAGCTCCTCCGCCAATATGGGTTCCGGCGTATACTCCATTTTTTCAAATGATGCCGCCGATTGAAACACTGCGCCGCAAGCCTCCTGAACGGCTTTTTCCTGTTGAATGCGAATCGGTTCTTTGGTCAGTTCATAAACCAGTCCCAACACCAGTCCGGCAATCAGGGTAATGGCAAACAAAATCCCTGCCTCCCGCAACATTACACTCAAATCTTTTTTATTTTTCACGCCGTATCCCCCCCTTCCGAATTCCGAAAGCCACAGGCTGCGTATATTTTTCGATTAGGGGCACGATAAGATTTCCCAATATAATCGCATAGGAAACCCCTTCGGCACCCGGACCGAAGATACGGAAAATTCCCGTCATCAATCCCAGAAAAATTCCAAAGATATACTGCCCTTTGATGGTAATGGGCCTGGTCACATAATCCGTAGCCATGAAGAATGCGCCAAGGATAAGTCCG
This sequence comes from uncultured Acetatifactor sp., assembly GCA_910586435.1. Taxonomy (GTDB): domain Bacteria; phylum Bacillota; class Clostridia; order Lachnospirales; family Lachnospiraceae; genus Acetatifactor. Next base: position 3,173 of record CAJUGT010000097.1, read on the forward strand.
CCGCCGGAAAGCTGGGCCGCAAGATAGTCAGGCGCAAATCCATGTCCTCCAAAGATTGCTGTAAACAGAACAAAAGATACTATGTAGCTGCCTGGAATCCTTAAGTCAATCACCCCAAGCAGAAGCAGAAAGCAGGCTCCTGCCAGCAGAGCAACCACGGATGTCTCACCGATTGTCCCTGCGGTATGCCCCAGAAACATGTCCAGCACATTCACCTGTTCCCCGGCTTTCAGTGCCGCAAGAGGTGTTGCGCCCGTATATGTGTCACAGTCAAAGGCAGTCATTGCGGTGGGAAAGGACAGCAGTAAAAAACACCTGCCTGCCAAAGCCGGATTCATAAAGTTCTGACCCAGACCTCCAAACAACATTTTGACCACCAAAACAGCAAATACTCCTCCCAATGCTGCCATCCATAAGGGTATGGCAACCGGCAGGTTTAAGGCAAGCAGCAATCCTGTCACCACAGAGGACAAATCCGTTATTGTCATTTTCTGAAAGACGAATTTTCCCAGTAAAAATTCTGTCAGCACCGTACTTGCAATCGTAACAAGAATTACAGCCAAAGCTCGAATACCAAAATTATATACTCCATAACCCGCAGCAGGCATCAGGGCGATAATAACCGCCAGCATAAGCCCGCTGGTAGTTGACCTGGATCGGATATGAGGATTGGATGATACTTTATACAATTCTCCCACAACATTCCCTCCTGTATTGCTTCCTATTTTTTCCTTTTTGCCAGCTGAATTTTGCGCATGGATTTAATCTCCTGGGTCAGGGGCCTTTTTGCGGGGCAAACATAGCTGCAACAGCCACATTCACAACATTCCATCCCATAATTTTTCACAAAAGCTTCTTCATCAAAATGTTCCGCATAATCCGCCAATCTGCTGGGAATGATTCTTCCCGGGCAGACTTCCACGCAGCGCCCGCAGTTAATACACGGCCCCGGTTCCATGGCAGACACTTCATCCTTGGACAAAGCCAGCAATGCCGTGGCTGTCTTAGTGGAGGGCACATCCAGCCCAAACATGGCAAACCCCATCATGGGCCCTCCGCATATCATTTTTTCGGGATTTGTCTTAAATCCCCCCGCCGCTTCCAAAATCTCCGCATAAGAGGTTCCAATCCGCACTCTGAAATTGGCCGGATTCGCAACAGCATTGCCCGTGACGGTGACAATTCTTTCCATCAAGGGACGTCCCTCATGAACCGCCCTGTATATGGACACAATGGTATCCACATTGTTCACGACACATCCCACATCCGCAGGCAGCATTGCGGAATTGATTTTACGGTCAGTAACGGCATATATCAGCTGACGCTCTCCTCCCTGAGGATATTTGGTTTTCAATGCCTTTACACTGATTTTGCCGTCTTCCTCCGTGAGCTGACGCAGCCGTGATATGCAGTCGGGCTTATTGTCCTCCACCGCAAAAATTCCCTGTGCATTTGGAAAAAGTTTTAATAAAATCTTCATTCCTCCCACAAGTCTCTCCGGTTCCTCCAGCATCCTGCGATAGTCGGAAGTCAAATAGGGCTCGCACTCAGCGCAATTCGCTATCACATATTCAATTTTTTCCGGTTCCTTGGGAGAAATCTTCACATGAGTTGGAAATCCCGCCCCTCCCATGCCTACGATTCCCGCTTCTCTGATTGCTTCCACAATCTCTTCCCGACTCATTTTATCCAGGTCCGACGCCGGATGAAATTCTGTCTCTTCATACTGAGAATCGTTTTCTACTATAATGCTCATGACCATATCCCCTGTCACCACTCGCCTGGGCTCAATGGTTTTTACCATGCCTGATACCGACGCATGAATAGGAGATGATACAAAGCCGCCGCTTTCCGCGATTTTCTGCCCCACTAACACTCTGTCACCCTTGGCGACAATCGCTTTGGCCGGCGCGCCAATATGCTGTGAGAGCGGATAGACCACAACGCTTCCGGGCAAAACATCCTGAATGGGCTTGTCTTTTGACAGCTCCTTACCATCATAGGGATGTATGCCACCCACAAATGTCAATTTTGCCATTTTCCTGTGTCCTTTCAAAATTTATCCATACAATAAATATACTATTTTTTTTCACAAAATACTACTGCAAATTGAATTTTTATGCTATGATAATTACAGTAAAATGATGGAAAAAAAATATATCGGAGGCTGACATGAGAATTTCTGAAGAAACCCTGGATAACTTTTCCATATCTTATCCCCTGGATCACCTTGCGCCCTTGGAACGAATCCTCTTTATTGATATTGAAACCACCGGTTTCACCGCAAAGTCATCTTATCTGTATCTGATAGGATGCGCCTATTACCTTGCAGGGAAATGGCGGACCATCCAATGGCTGGCAGAAAATTATGACCAGGAAACAGACATTATAAAGTCCTTCTTCCATTTTTCCAGACTGTACCGTTACCTGATACACTTTAACGGCAATAATTTTGATCTTCCTTTTATCCTGCAAAGATGTGAATTATTGTCACTGCCATACAATTTTGACAATCTTCAGGGAATTGACCTGTACAAAAGAACTGCGCCATACAAACGCTTTCTGAAACTTCCCAACTGCAAGCAAAAAACCTTAGAACAATTCCTGGGAGTTGACCGAAAGGATGTCTTTTCCGGCAGTGAATTGATTGGTATCTATCACGATTACATCAACCATCCCACAGAATTCTCTGAAAATGCCCTGCTCCTCCACAATGCGGACGATTTAAAGGGAATGTTGGAAGTCTTACCCATGTTGTCCTATTATGACCTGTTCAATGAACCGGTAAAAGCCAAGAAGGTACAGGCTAACACATATAAAGACATGAATGGACAGACTCGCAGAGAATTAATTATTTTATTTGACGTAAATACAGCCCTCCCAAAACCGGTTTCCGCCAATGCGAATGGCTGTTATTTTCGTGGCGCAGATGTGGAATGTTCCTTAAAAATTCCAATATATGACTCAGAATTAAAATACTTCTACTCCAATTACCATGATTATTATTATCTTCCTGCGGAAGATATGGCGCTCCATAAATCCGTGGCAGGATATGTAGACAAAGCATACAGGGTTCCAGCCACTGCCGCCAATTGTTACACACGCAAAGTATCCAGTTACCTCCCCCAATGGGATGTGATGTTTGAGCCATTCTTTAAACCGGACTACAAAAGCCGCGAACTTTATTTTGAATTGACGGATGAGATAAAAAAGAGCCGGCATATTTTTTCTCTCTATGCCACACATGTTTTAAACATGATTGCCACAGCCAATTGACAGTCTGGGAAAATATGCCTGAAACAAACCTTAAAATCCCCACAAAACCTTTTAATGGGTCTTGTGGGGATTAAAATTCCTCAATTCACTTCTGCTTGTTAAGGTTTCTGATAGAAGAAAGAACTCTTTCTGTCATACCCCATTTCCTTATAGCTGATAATCTGTTCCGTACTGCCAATAAACAAAATTCCCTTGCTTGCCAATGATCTGTAGAATTTACGGAAAACTTCATCTTTGGCCTCCTCCGTAAAATAAATCAATACATTTCTACAGACAATCATGTGAAAATCGGTAGGATAATTGTCCTTCAGAAGATTATGTTCTTTGAATTCCACCCTGCTTTTGATTTCATCGGCAATTTTATAAGATGGGCCAACCTTCGTAAAATACTTTCTCTTCAGGTCATCCGGAACAGCGGCAATGCTCTTTTCCGTATAAAGCCCTGTCTTTGCCTTTGCGATAACCTGCTTATCCAGATCCGTGGCATTTATTTTAATATTGCTCAAAGGCAAATGCCTTGAAAACGCCATAACCAGAGAATAAGGCTCATCACCTGTGGAACAGGCAGCACTCCATATCTTCAAATTTTTGCCAAACTTGCTAATCAGCTCCGGAATCACCTGCTCATCCATCAATTTCCACTGCTCAGGATTTCTGTAAAATTCAGAAACATTGATGGTGATATAATTGACAAATTCATCAAACAATGATGTATCACTCTTCAGGCCGGACACATATTTGTCATAGCCTTCTATCTTATGCTTGCCAATCAGAGTATCGATCCGGCGTTTCATCTGCTTTTCCTTATAGCAGCTTAAATCAATCCCTGTCAGTGACAGGACTTCCCTTTTAAAATACTCATAATCATATGCCATGGCAGCCACCATCCTGTTTTAACTTTAAAAGTGCTATGAACACAATACTATGTAACAGTTCAGGCAATTTCCTGAACTGTTACTATTTCCTTACATCCTATTCCGCCTTCATCCGCACACGCTTTTACCGGAATTTGACGCCTTTTTCACTATTCCCCATCCTGGGCTGTTATCACTGCGTCGATATCCACCGGTGCTTCATCTTCCTCTGCTTCAGGCGCAGCCATTGCCTTCACGCTTAACGATATCTTCCTGTCAGCTTCATTGAAGTCAACCACCTTTGCAGTCACTTCTTCACCGACTTTCAAGATATCCGAAGGCTTATCCACATGATCCTTTGATATCTGGGATACATGAAGAAGTGCGTCAATACCCGGTTCCAACTCAATAAACGCGCCAAAATCAGTCATTCTGGCAACCTTGCCTGTTACAACACTTCCTGTACCATATTTTTCAGCGGCATCCTTCCAGGGATTTGCGTCATCAAATTTCAGGGATAAAGCAATCTTATTGCCATTAATCTCTTTGATCAGTACATTCAGTTTTTCACCAACCTTAAATACCTTTTTCGGATGTTCAATACGTCCCCAGGACATTTCGGAAATGTGGAGCAGACCGTCCGCCCCGCCCAAATCCACAAAAGCGCCAAACTCGGTAACATTCTTGACAACGCCTTCTACCACATCGCCTTCCTGTATCCTTGCGAAAAGTTCCTTCTGAAGCTCTGCCTTTCTTGCGGCAATCAGCTGTCTCCTGTCACCAATATACCTTCTTCTCTTGGGATTATATTCGCTGATTACGAATTCAATCTCCTGTCCTGCGTATTTATTCAGGTCTCTCTCATACACATCGGATACCAGACTTGCGGGAATAAAGACTCTCATCTCTTCCACAATGACACTCAAGCCGCCTTCCAACACCTGTGAAACCGTCGCTTTGAGAACTTCCTTATTATTATATGCCTCTTCAAGTCTCTTATTGCCCCTGTCTGCGGCCAGGCGCTTATAGGTCAGAACTACCTGACCTTCACCGTCGTTTACTTTTAAAACTTTTACTTCCATGGTATCGTCGGGCTTTACCACTGTGGTAAGGTCCACACTGGAATCGTTTGTATACTCGTTCCTGGCAAGAATACCATCCGACTTATACCCGATGTTCAATACAATTTCATCCGGTTTCACATCGATGACTTTACCTTCGACTACCTCTCCTGAATGTATTGTTTTAAATGAATTTGGATCCTCCAACATTTGTTCAAAAGTTAATTCTGACATAATTTTGAACCTCCTCGATTAATTTATTTGGGGTTGAAGCCCCCGCAGTAATACCCACCAGTCGAACAGCTTTAGGTAATTCTAAACGCAAGTCATCCAGTGTCTGTATAAAATAGGTATGCGCACATTCCTCACCGCAGATTTCATAAAGCTTTCTAGTATTGGAGCTGTGCTTCCCTCCTATCACGATCATGACGTCAGCTTCCGATGCCAATTTTCTTGCGGAACGCTGCCGTTCTTCCGTTGCGTTACATATAGTATTAGCCACGGTACTATTGTAACCTTTTTTGCCTAAAATTTCAACAATATTATAAAATTTCTTGTAATTAAATGTCGTTTGAGCAACAACGCATATTTCTCCCCCTTCCGGAAGCTCAAATTCCTGCGCTTCCGCCAGATCTCCAAGAACCGTGACCGGCCCCTTGCACCAGCCCACTATCCCTTCCACCTCCGGGTGTACTGCGTTACCGATAACAACGATGTGCTTCCCCGCCCTGCTTTCCTCTTCTACTTTCTTCTGTATCCTTGCCACAAAAGGACAGGTAGCGTCGATACATTCCAGATGTTCCTGTTCCAGAATATGATAAATCTCTTCCGGAACCCCATGGGCACGAATAATAACGCTTGTCTCCCGGGAATTGGTTTCTTTCGCCAGTTCCACAAGCGCTTCTTTCGTCTCTAAAATACGGACACCTTTTTCGGTCAATTCCCTTATTACTTCTTCATTATGCACAATAGGGCCATAAGTATAAATATTTTTCCCATTTTTTATCTGTTCATACACGGTATCCAAGGCACGTTTTACTCCAAAGCAAAACCCCGCATATTCCGCAAGCTTTACTTCCATATTTATCCTTTCCGCAGCAGGACTTTTTTTACTATTGTTCCCGGCTTTCCCTGCACATCCTGGAAATAGTAGAAATCACCTCTTCCGCAGACATATTTGACGTATCTATCAGAACCGCATCCTCCGCCTGCTTCAAAGGAGATTCCTCCCTGTGCGTATCACGATAATCCCGCTCTTTAATATCCTCCAAAATGGTGCTCAGATCCCCTTCGACCCCTTTTTGGACAAGCTCATCATACCTTCTCTTTGCCCGCACTTCACTGCTGGCCGTCAGAAATATCTTAAGCTGCGCATTGGGCAGCACACAGGTTCCGATGTCACGACCATCCATAATACAATCTCTTTGTGCCGCAAGATTTTTTTGCAGTTCTACCAGTTTCCTGCGCACTTCCGGAATGGGACTAATAACCGACGCCGCGCTTCCAACCTCTTCCGTCCTGAGAAACTCATTTACATTTTCACCGTTCAGCAGTACCACCTGCACACCGTTTTCATAACGAATGGTAATATCCGCCTGAGGGCATTTCTCTATAATCTCTTCAGTATCTTCCAATGAGATCCCCTTGCGAAGCATATACAGCGCCATGGCCCGGTACATCGCTCCCGTATCCACATAAATCAAATTCATGGACTTTGCCACCGCTTTCGCAATGGTACTTTTACCTGCGCCCGCAGGGCCGTCAATCGCAACGTTATAGCTCATTTTTCATCGCCTTCCAGTCTTATTATAATGTATTTGAACATTTCTTTCCGCAATCCGTACATCCTCCTGCAATCACTCCTGTTTGTCTACGAAACGGATTTGTGGCAAACGGGACGTACAGACTGCGAAAACAAAGATTCAAGCACATCCTGTATAATCCCATCCTATTCTATATTCACTTTATGCTGCTGCCTGCCAAATATCCTGTGGACCAGGCAATCTGCAAGTTAAAACCTCCTGTCAACGCATCCAGATCCAGCACTTCCCCGGCAAATGACAGCCCTTTCACTTTTTTGGACTCCATTGTGGAAGCATTGATGTCTTTCAGACAGACACCGCCTTTTGTAATAATCGCCTCCGAATACCCTCTTACTCCTGTAACGGTAAGTGGCAGATCTTTTATAAGGCTGCCAAAAAATCTTCTCTCTTCTTTGGTGATTTCATTGATTCTTTTCTCCGGAGCGATTCCCGAAAGTTCTGCCATCACGGGAATCAGTTTTGCGGGAAACAGTCCGCCGAGAATATTTTTAAAAAGCCTGTTTTTATTTTCCTCAAACTCCCGCAGCAGCCTTCTGTCCAGATCTTCCCTGTCAAGAGCCGGTTTTAAATCAATGCGCAGTATTGTATCTTTGTCTTTTTCTCCTGGAACATGTTGGGAATAAAAACTGCTGGCAGATAAAACAAGCGGACCACTCACTCCGAAATGGGTAAACAGCATCTCCCCAAATCCCTGGTACAGCTCCTTTTTTCCACACATCAGTCTCACCGACACATTTCTCAGAGACAATCCCATCAGACGGCCACACCATTGTTCTGCAACTTCAAAGGGCACCAGCGCCGGCATACACTTCATAATTTTATGGCCGGATTCTTCCGCAAAGCGATAACCGTCACCGGTGGAACCGGTGGATGGATAAGACAGACCTCCTGTACAGACAATACAGTGCTCTGCCTCTGCTATTCTGCCATTCGCCAGCCGGACACCCACAAAAAATTGTCCGCCACGCCCTCCATTGCCCTTTCCCTGAGGGATGCCCTCTTCCGTCATGCATTCTCTCAGTATCAGTTCTTTCACTTCCGTATCCAGCAGGACTTCCACCCTGCGTTTCTTCATTTCCCTGACAAATGCGGCTATGACATCAGAGGAATGATCCGACATGGGAAACACTCTGTTTCCCCGTTCCGTTTTTAGCCGGCAGCCGGCTCCTTCCAAAAATTCCATCACAGCCCCATTATCAAATTGAGAAAAGGCACTGTATAGAAACTTGCTGTTTCCATTGACATTGGCAAAAAAAGTATCCTTATCTCCGGCATTTGTCACATTACACCGGCCCTTGCCCGTAAGGAACAACTTTTTCCCCAGTTTTTCATTTTTCTCAATCAGGCAGACCTTATGCCCCTGATCCGCAGCTGAAATCGCAGCCATCATTCCCGCTGCGCCGCCGCCTATTACAATCACTCTGCTCAAAATCTCTACTCCAGTTCTTCTCACGGAATCCACCGGATACTATTTCATATACCTTGGTCAGCAATATGCCCGTCTTGGTTTTCTGCCCAAATGTCAAAGCCAGGCAAAACTATGGAGGAGTGCCCTGTCCCGCCCATCACATGGGAAACAGCTGAATATCAAAACCGGCACTCCTCGCAAATGTTTATTTCAAAGTATATCCCTCTATGAGCTTAGACCGGATAAGCCCCATTCTTGGTATCTGCCTGGGTCATATCCACCTTTTCCTGCTGGGCCTGACGATATTTAAAGAAATCCGTCGCAACTTGAGGGAACAGCGCATAACTCAACACATCCTCATCCTGCTGCTTCCATTCGCTCATCTCGGACTCCAATTTGTCCATTTCATTCTCCAGCATATCGGCATAACGGCAGGTAATCCTGGTTTCTCCGGGAATTACCTTATCAATAATTTCCTGATTCATAGGTTTTACTGTCTGTCCGTATTCGCCTCTCAGCACTGCCTTTGTCTCTTTTGTAGCCATCTTATATCTCTCACCCATAAGCACATTAAACACTGCCTGTGTGCCCACAATCTGAGAAGAGGGTGTCACCAGAGGAGGCTCGCCCAAATCCTTACGAACCTGAGGAATTTCTTTCAACACATCATAATATTTATCTTCCGCATTCTGCTCCTTCAGCTGGCTCACCATATTGGAAAGCATACCGCCGGGTACCTGATACAGAAGTGTCTTGATATCCACACCCATCACCTTGGGATTCAGCAGGCCGCTCTTAAGGCATTCATCCCTGTATGGCCGGAAGTAATCGGCAATCTCCGCCAGAAGATTCTGGTCAAAGCCCGTATCATAAGGCGTTCCCCGGAAAGTCTCAACCATTACTTCCGTAGCAGGCTGGGAAGTTCCCATGGCAAGAGGACTCATAGCCGTGTCAATCACATCCACTCCAGCTTCCACTGCTTTCAGGTAAGTCATGCTGGCCACACCTGAAGTATAATGCGTATGGAGCTGAATGGGAAGTTTTGTAGCGCTCTTCATAGCAGAAATCAGCTCTGATGCCTTATAAGGCACAAGCAGACCTGCCATATCCTTGATACATATGGAATCCGCGCCCATTTCCTCAATCTTTCTGGCCATGTCGGTCCAATATTCCAATGTATAGGCATCGCCCAAAGTATAAGACAACGCAATCTGCGCATGTCCCCTGCCTTCCTGCTGCTTCATCCTGTTTGTTGCGTTTACCGCTTCCTGCAAGTTCCGCAGGTCATTCAGACAGTCAAAAATACGGATAATATCAATACCATTCGCAATGGATTTCTGCACGAAAGCATCCACCACATCATCTGCGTAAGGTCTGTAGCCCAGAATATTCTGTCCACGGAACAGCATCTGAAGCTTTGTATTCTTAAAGCCATCACGCAGCTTGCGAAGTCTGTCCCAGGGATCTTCCTTCAGGAACCGCAGAGAAGCGTCAAAAGTTGCGCCGCCCCAACATTCTACGGAATGATAACCCACTTTATCCATCTTATCCACAATGGGAAGCATGAACTCGGTTGGCATTCTTGTAGCAATCAGGGACTGATGCGCGTCACGCAATATGGTTTCCGTAATTTTAATCGGTTTTTTTGCTTGTTCTGACATTTACGAATTTCCTCCATTTTTTATAGTAACGAAGAGCGCTGTCCCTACGCTCTTCCTTATGAGATCTGTTTTACATAATTCTTTCCTGTATCCTTAGAACACTCCGAAAATGGCCATAAATGTACCGGCTGCCACGGCAGTTCCGATAACACCTGCCACATTGGGACCCATTGCATGCATCAACAGGAAGTTGGTAGGATCTGCCTCAGCACCTACCTTCTGAGATACACGGGCTGCCATGGGCACTGCGGATACGCCTGCGGAACCAATGAGCGGGTTAATCTTACCCCCTGTTGCCACACACATAATCTTGCCGAACAATACGCCGGCAGCAGTACCAAAGATAAACGCAGCCAGACCCAGTCCAACGATTTTCAGAGTATCCCAGTTCAAAAATGCCTCAGCGCTGGTGGTCGCTCCCACGGAAGTGCCAAGCAAAATAACCACAATATACATCATGGCGTTGGAAGCCGTCTCTGTCAGCTGACGTACCACTCCGGATTCACGGAACAGATTACCCAGCATCAGCATACCTACCAAAGGCGCCGTAGTAGGAAGAATCAGACATACTACGATGGTAACGATTATGGGGAAGAGAATCTTCTCCAATTTGGAAACCGGTCGAAGCTGTCCCATTTTAATCTTTCTTTCCTTTTCGGTTGTCAGAAGCTTCATTACTGGCGGCTGAATAATGGGCACCAGGGACATATACGAATAAGCCGCCACGGCTATGGGACCTAAGATGGCTGTCTGTCCCAGTTTACTTGCAAGGAAAATGGATGTAGGACCGTCTGCTCCACCGATAATGGAGATTGCCGCTGCCGCCATGTCGTTAAAGCCCAGAGCGATTGCGCCAAAGTATGCGGCAAAAATACCAAACTGCGCTGCCGCTCCTAACAGAAAGCTCTTTGGATTGGCAATCAGGGGACCGAAGTCTGTCATGGCGCCCACCCCCATAAAGATCAGTGACGGCAGGATTGCCAGTTCATCCAGTTTATAGAAATAATACAGCAGACCGCCCGCACCGTTGGCAGCGTCCTCTGCATGAAGCATGATGTCGGGATAAATGTTTACCAACAACATACCGAAGGCTATGGGAGTCAGAAGCAATGGCTCAAACTCATGCCGGATAGCCAGGTAAAGGAAAAAGCACGCAACCCCTATCATCAGATAGTTTCCCCAGGTCAAATTAAAGAAAGCTGTCTGATGGATCAGGTTGTTCAGCGTAGAACCTATATATTCCATTTGTTGACCTCCTGTTGTGTGTTATGTCGCAAACACTGCTTTTATTTCAAGGTGGCAAGAACGGCGCCTGCTTCCACCGCATCGCCCACTGCCACGTCAACACTTGCAACAGTGCCGTCCTGAGGTGCCACAACAGGAATCTCCATCTTCATAGCTTCGATAATCACAACGGCATCGCCCCTCTTTACAGCGTCGCCAACCTTTTTCTCCAGCTTGAATACTTTTCCTGCCGCACCCGCTTCAATTTTAACGCTTCCGGCTCCGCCCGCCGTTTTGGGCGCTGCCGCAGGAGCTGCTTTCGGAGCCGCCTTGGGCGCTGCCGGCGCTTTTGCTGCCGCAGGAGCCCCTACCGACGCGCCCTCTTCCACTACTACGTCATATACGTTT
>CAJUGT010000098.1 GCA_910586435.1 uncultured Acetatifactor sp.
ATTCAACAGCGGGTGTCTTTATTTTGTGCAATATTTGATATTTACTCATTTATAGTTATCATTTATCTTCCGCTTCAGAATAATTCTTTCATTTATTATACTATATTGCTTTACAATAATATCCTGAATTGACTTAGCTGGTAACTCAATTATCATATCCATAAAAATACTCCAGGAAAAAACAATAGTAGAACTTCCCCAAGCCCTAAAATTAGTCTCTCTATCCCATTCTGAACGATTAAAGTACAACCATAAATAATCCGGATTAAGTACTTCTAATGCTGATACTTTTACTTTAAATGCCAGGTTATTCCAACTCGTAATAAATGTTTTTTTCGTTTGATTATATCCCATACCAATCCTTACACCATGTGTTCTTGGATTATATACGAATGTTTTGGGTTCCACTAAATAAAACTTATCAAGAGCTGTTTGACTCAAGTTGGCAATCGTAGGAATCAATCCTTTCTCAATAGTCACCCCCACAATATCATCTAATCCATACTTTAAATCATTATTGTATTCCTTTACTTCTTCTATAATTTCAGAAAACTTATATACCTTCATGTAACACCTCAGTAAACGCAAATTTTATAATTTGATTTCATACCCCAACTCCTTAAACACCTCTAGCAAATCCGCTTTCGATTTCTCCTCCTCAATCAGCAGTTCCTTTAACTCCTCTTGCAGCGTTTTCATCTTCGTATCAAAATCAATATTCTCATCTCTATTCACAAACTCAATATATCTGCTTGGTACAAGCGTAAAACCTTTTTCTGCCACTTCATCATGCCCCGCAGAATAACAAAATTCCGGTATATTCTTATATGTATCTTCATACCCTGCCTGCTGCCAATTATGGTACGTTTCAACCACTTTTGCCCTATCCGCTTCTGTCAACTCTATATATTTCTTTTCATAAGGACTTCCTATCTGTCGCAAGTCCATAAAGAGTATTTCCTTTTCCCGATTGCGATAATGTTTCTCCACCCCATTCATATCCACTGTACGCTCTTTTTTATTCTTATTCAGAATCCAAAGCGTTACACTGATATCCGTCGTATAAAAAAGATTCCTCGGCAATATCAAAATTGCTTCCACCAAATCATTTTCAATCAATCTTTGTCTGATTTTCAACTCCGTTCCATCATCAGACAACGCTCCATTGGCAAGCAAAAAGCCTGCCACACCGTTTTGTGACATTTTTGATACAATGTTTAATATCCACCCATAATTTGCATTACTTGTCGGCGGTACTTCGTACCCATTCCATCTTGCGTCATCTGTCAGTTCATCAGCGGCACGCCATTCTTTTTGATTAAACGGCGGATTTGCCATGATATAGTCCGCTTTCAAATCTTTATGCTGGTCATTTGTAAACGTGTTTGCCGCCATTTCTCCAAGATTCGCTGATATTCCGCGAATTGCCAGATTCATTTTCGCCAACTTATACGTTGTATTTGTATATTCCTGCCCATATATGGAAACTTTCTTTTTATTCCCATGATGCGCTTCAATAAACTTTATGGACTGTACAAACATACCTCCTGAACCGCAACACGGATCATATAATGTTCCATCATAAGGCTCTATCAGCTCCGCAATTAAATTGACAATCGTTTTTGGAGTATAGAATTCACCTTTCCCTTTTCCCTCTGCAATAGCAAACTTACTTAGAAAATATTCGTACATACGACCAATAATATCGTTCTCTTTATCCTTTGTAGTGTCAATCTTATTGATTTCGTCTAACAAAGATGCCAATTTAACTGTATCAATCTGTAAGCGAGAATAATAGTTATCTGGCAGAGCACCTTTTAAAATAGGATTCGTTTTCTCAATCGTAAAAAGCGCTGTATCTATCTTTAAAGCAATGTCATCCTGCTTGGCATTCTCCATAATATGAGTCCATCTGCTTTCCTTCGGCAAATAGAACACATTGTCTTTTGTATAGAACGCAATATTATCCACAAATTTCTCCATACCATCTTCAATGAGTCTCGCTCTCTGAGCCTCAAATTTATCACTTGCAAACTTTAGGAAAAACAAACTTAATACTACATGCTTATATTCAGATGGTTCTACCGATCCCCGTAATTTGTCTGCGGACTTCCATAAAGCCTCCTCCATAGAAATATCTTTCATCTTTGCTTTTGTTGCCACTCCTATATCCTCCTCAATCTTTTGAAAGCTCTGAAATATCATCAACACTATGCTAAAGCACATCATAAATTTCCTAAAACTCACTTAAATTCGACGTTTCTTTCCAAATATATTTCACATTATATCACTTTATCGTAGCATTTCCCACCATTTTTTTGTCACACCTTTACTATCTTTTTTACGCAATCCCAGACATAATACTATACCGCATCCAAAGGTAGCTTTTTTCTTAATCCAGTAGGAGAACATTCCTTTCCCTACTTGCGCGCCAGGTATCCGTCAGCTTCCGCTTACGTTTTTCTTTTGGTCGCCTATGCGCATAATAAAAGAGCATGATCATCGCCACGCTCTATCCAACTTATAGACAGAATATTATCTTTTCCCTCACACTCTCTTCCGCTCTCGCCATAACATTATTCATTTTCTTCACCTCAAGCATAAATAAAGATACTGTTTTTTGAATATCCCATATAGGCTCCACCAGATTGTAAATCATAATAGAGTGTGATATAATATCTATACATTTCCAGGCAAAGAGGGCATTATGAAAAAACTATATAACAAAATCAAAGATAACTGGTTACTACTTGTAATTCTTGGGCTGGCTTCCTGCCTGAGACTTATAGAACTGAGCTCACATCCGGAAGGCACTTACACTGACGAAGCCTATGGCGCTTATATCGCATATGGCCTTCTGACGGAAGGCATTGACGACCGAGGCTGCCATTTTCCCATTTATTTCATCGCTTGGGGCAGCGGTATGAATGCTCTATACCCCTACCTGGGCGTATTGTTCTTCAAACTGTTTGGTGTCAGTCTCTTAGCCTATCGACTGCCCCAGGCATTGTTTGGCATCTTAAGCATATTTGCCTTTTATATCATTGTCCGAGAACTGCTTGGCAAAAAAGCCGGGCTGTTCTTTGCCTTTGTTTTAGCTGTGAATCCCTGGCACATTATGATGTGTCGTTTTGGTTTGGAGTCCAATCTGGCGCCTTCCATATTTTTAATTGGACTTATGTTTTTGGTACTGGGGCTTCGCCGCAGAAGTTCCTGGCTGATTCCTGCTGCCCTTTTCTTTGGACTGACCTTATATTGCTATGCTGTCACATGGCTGATTCTGCCCATTTTTTTCATATTTTCCCTCCTGCTTTGCCGCAAATGGATTCCCCAAAGCAGAAACACGCTGGTATTTGTTATCATTCTGTTTCTATTGGCGCTTCCGCTGCTGATTTTTCTGGCAGTCAATTATGACCTGCTCCCTGAAATCCGAACTTCCTTTATCACCATACCGAAGCTTACCGGATTCCGCAGCGACGAATTGTCACCGGCCTACATTGCCAGTGGAGTCCTTGACTTACTGAGAATAGTAGTCCTTGACCAGGGAGACGGCAATGATACTTTATCCGGTATTTCAACCGGTTCCTATTATTATTTTACCACTCCCTTTATGATATTCGGAATATTATATCACATTGGCACTTTAATTCGCAATTACAGACATGGCTCCAGCGACCTGACCTCGCTTTTTCTGGCATGGCTCGCAAGCGCCGCAATTGTAAGCACGGCCAACCACTACCTGACAATGATACATATCAACATGATACATATCCCCATCATTTTTTACGGCGCCTATGGATTCTACAGTCTCTCCCAAAAGATGAAAAGCAAATTTTTCCTGGGAAGCTGTACTGCTTTTTACGCTCTTTCCCTGGCTTTTTTCCTGAGCGCCTACGCAAAAACGGAGTTCTCCCTGTTTTTTGGCGATAAACCCTACGAGGCTTTGCTTGCCGCGAAAGACATTGCCCCGGAGAATGGAAGTATCACCTTCTTTGGCACCACCATATACAAATATCCCAATCTGCTGTGGAGAGAAAAAAGCGATATTAATAACTACATGCAAAACGCCATATACAATGATAACCCTCTTTTCGCGGAATTGCTCCACTATGGAAATTACCATTTTATCTATGATGATATCAATCTCATTAACAATATCGTAACCGATGTATATATCTTGAGAGTTAGCCGGATGGACGAGTTCCGTATGCTTGGCTTTCAAGTCATACAGGTCAATGACTCTTACGCAGTCGCATCCTTGCCAGCGCCCTGACGGCAAAATGTTGAAATACATAAGCGCCTGAAAATATCACAAAAGCACCGGACAATCCCTCATAGGATTGGTATCCCGTCCTGAAGCGCAGGCTGCACAGGATACTGCCATCCGCAGCCTTTTTTCCATTAAATAAGTACCCTTCCGAGTATTCCTGATACTTTGCAATATCCGCCGTACTCAGAATTGAAAACACTCCCTCTTTTCCATCGCAATCATTCACTATCTGAATTCTCAGCTCATCCCCCTGACATTTCTCCAGTCCCAGCCAAAACTCCATAAATGTCCCCTCGGGACAGGCAGCCAAAAGCAGGGGCTGTTCCACTACCAGACTGCCCTCATGGAAAAAGCGCACCGTCAGTCTCCCCGTATCTCTTGCGGAATCTTCATAACAAATGGCAATGGCTGCGCTTTCCAGATTATCCTTCTGAAGAAAAAAAGTTTGTTCCAGGACATCCCCCGGCCCAAGCTGCCATGTCGGCCTCCCCGAAATATCGTTAATCTGCCATGTCTGATATATGGGCCGCAGCCGCATCATAAATTGTACCGCCATAAGACATATGACGCATCCCCAAAACAATATCTTCTCTATCTTTTTCATTATATCCATTCCTGTTCCGACACAATTTTCGCCACACCAACGTTCGGAACTCCTTTTGCGACAGAATCAAAGCGCAGCTTAATACATCTCACACTATTTGCGTGTGGACAATTTGCTGTAACTGCCATTCTTGTCATAGGAATCTAACAGATAACTGTCCTCCACCTGGGCACAATGAATCTCTACCCTATCCCTGCCGGGTTTGACCGTTTTTCGTGGTTCCTCTTTGGTCTGTTGCTGCTTGGCCTGAAAAAAACCTCCTGTTTGGAAGTTCAAAAATTTCCCTGGCAGATGCCCGGACAACTGACCAGCTACATCTTTAAATTTTACCCGCATCTTTTGCCAGATAGTTTCCTGTGCCTTATCGAACTCCTCCACTGTGGCAAAAGGAAGATTTTCATGTGCTGTCTGATTTATCACCCCTGTGGCGGCAGCCGCTATTTGAGAGGTAAGAGGTACATTGGCTTCTTCCGGCTGCCCATCACCCTCTTTTCTTCCTTCCCTTCCAAAAGCGTTTGCGCCATCTTCCCCGTAACTCTGCGCCATCACTTGGGGATTGCCCGTCTTCTCCCCTGCTTCACCGAAATTTACCGTGTCGGTCCCGCCCCAGAAGTTTTGCAGCATACGTTTCCCCTTCCCAAACGCTCTGTCCATCCAGGCGGAAAGAGAAAACTGCGCTTCCTGCTTCAGTTCTGCCTGCTGAAGTTGTGCAGCCACATCGGCAGCCGAAGAAGCAAGGCCTCCGGCTATGTCACCCTGTCTTTGGGAATGGCTATGACCGCAATGAGTCACCTGATGCATGGCTGCGTTATGCTCTCCTCCAATTCCTCCAAGCTGCATTGCTGCCTCCTATTCCAGTTCCTGCAATCAGGAACTTGTTCTGGTCCCTGCGTTTTGATGCCCGTCCCCATTTATTTCAACCAATTGCAATGGTTCTATTTCAGGAGCCTCTTCGCAAAATCCGCATGTTCTATATATAATATATTTCGGTTTGAAAGGGCTCATTCCTTATGAATCCGTCTTGTTTTTATTCAACATCATTTTAATACTTTAAATATAATTTTCTTCTCTGCATAGTCCTCTTATACCGTCTGCGGCATTTTCACCAAAACGGTTTGTAATAACATTTCGCTTCCCACTCGTTAATAAGAACTTAGCAAAGACATGTCATTACCCTCTTATAACAGCAATATTATTAACAATAATACAATATCACTTCAACGCAGGTATGATAATCTCATCTTCCTTTCCATTAATAATGCACTGAAAACGATAATTCGGCTGATAATACCCTTTTGAATCTATACAATATACAATGGAACACGATTCAATTTGGATTGTTAAATTTTCATGTCCTAAGTATTGAAATTCTCCATCTACAAGCTTTTGATATGCTTCCTGCTCGCTTATAGCATCAAATTCCTTGTAAAATGACGCACTCAAAACTTGATTCGTCAACTGGCCTATGCCATATTTGCCATAATACTGGCATTCTATTGCTCCATCCAGTAAACCACGATCCGATTCTACCATGTCAACAGTAAATTTATAAATCCCGGAACCCGTTTCTGCAAATTTTGAATCATCTGGTATTTCTATACCTAACTTATTAACCGCTTCCCTGATCACATCCTCAGTTACCCCCCTCCTTTGGTTCTGGAAGTGTACCAGTGTCCGGATATAATGTTTCAAAGTCTGTCAATGAATATGTCCCGCCATAATATTCCATCCAAAGACTATATCTGCCATCTTCCGAGTTCATAACCAGCGTATTATCATATATATCTAAATTTAATTCATCAATTCCACTTCCCAGTTTTTCTAAAATTTTTTCTCCGTTTTTCTGCGTTTCATCAATAGTAAACACTGAAATTTTATATACAGGAAGCCCATCGGCTTCGTTTGAAAAATCATCTCCGGCAACATGGATTAAGTCACTGTTATATACCACAACATAATTATTAGGATTAATCCCTAATTCCAACAAATCATATTGTATAAAAATTAACGAGAACATAGCCACTGTTATTAACAATGGAAGTTGTAATAACAATGGGTATATCTTCCTTTTCATTTGTTGCATATTGATTATGGCTAAAATTCCTGCAAACAATCCATATCCAATCATTGTCCCTATGGTATTTCCTAAAATGTCATCACATTCAAACATCCCTTTATCGCATACCAATTGAAAGATTTCTATTAATAATGAGCCTCCAAACCCTGCAAGATATGTCTTCCAAAATTTTTGAAACCATTTTATTCCTAAAGGAAGCATCACTCCTAAAGGCATAAACATACAATAATTTAGTATAATGTTTCTCCATGCTGCCTTTGAAAAATTTATCCATGCATCTTTATAGGAATAAAACAACGGCTGAACCTTTCCGTCTGTTACTGTCCCCCCTCTCCCTAATAATGTTGCCCCTATAACAACGCTTATATAGCAAATAAATAAAAGACACCATACCATAACCTTCCAGTTTAGTCTCTTTTTGCCTTTTAATATTTTCTTATATACACAAGCATATCCTGCTATACAAATTATAGCCAAAAGCGCAAATATTTTTATCCCTAATCCCATATATCTAATCATCAAACGCATCACATCATACAATCTCATTCCCCACCATACCCCCTTTAAAAAAGTATGAATACAAAGTTGGCCATGACAAAAATCACTATGCCATGACCAACACTTAACTTTACAATAAGCTTTATTTTTTTATTGAATATAGTCAATACGGCCAGAACCTGTTATTGTTCTTTTCTCTCCTTTTAGCAATGAATTTCATTTAGGCGTTTGCGAAACGCCAGAACCTGCATAAATAAGGGATTCTTTTTTCTGCAAATATTTTCATAAACCTTATCCCATCTTCTCCAAAAATCTCTGCACATTTTTCGTAATATTATCCCGAAACACTGCGGAACCCGAGACGATCACATTGGCTCCGGCTTCCAGCGCCTGTTCCACATTGTCAATCCTGATGCCGCCATCCACCTCAATGTCCGTATATAACCCCTTCTCTTTCACCATAGCACGTATTTCCCGCACTTTGTCCAGACACTCCGGCATCAGTTTCTGTCCGCCAAATCCCGGTTCCACAGTCATCACCAATACCATATCCACCAGTTTCAGATAGGGTTCCACCGCATTTGCAGGCGTGGACGGCTTAATCGTAATCCCCACTTTCTTTCCCCGAAACTTAATCTTCTCAATGGTACTCACCACATCTTCCGTAGCCTCCAGATGAAAATTAATTAAATCGGCTCCGCAATCCGCAAACTCATGAATATAATGCTCCGGCTTCTCTATCATCAAATGCACATCAAAAAATATATCCGAGCAATTCCGGATAGAAGATATAACAGGCATTCCAAACGAAATAGAAGGCACAAACACTCCGTCCATAACATCAATGTGCAGGTATTTAGCCCCTGCCCGTTCCGCCTCCTTAATCTGTTCCCCAAGCCTGCTGAAATCCGCCGCTAAAATAGATGGTGATAAAATGTTCATCCCTGGCCTCCTCATTTGAACAGCCAACGCCAACCCATAAATAAGCGTTCTGAAATGTTCTGATTAACACAACTATTTTAACAAAAATTTTATAATTTGTCCACGTCCTTTTTTAATTCCTCCCAGGCATCCGGGTGGTCCGTATAATACAGAGGACATTTTTTGCCGCCGCAGTCATAATGGCGCAAAATGTCATCCGATTCAAGACCATATACATCTATGAGCCATTTCAAAAGTGATATTAAGGAATCATATGTAGCCTCCGTAAAGGAACCATCTTTCTCCAGATGACAACATTCAATGGATATGGAGTCATAATTTCTGCTCTTCACGGCATAGGCAACCTCATTGAGAGGTACACATTGAATAATCTCCCCTTCGTATCCAATGATAAAGTGGGCACTGACACTGGCCAGATGCTCGTCCTTCTGCCGCTCAAAATAACTGCGGTTCTGGGCAGCACTGGTTCCAGGGTTCGCAGTATAATGCACAAAAATATTCGTCACGGAGTCCAGAGAATCTCCCGGCCGGGAATACTCGTTAGGCGTAAGAAAATCCTCCGTCCATTCCGGGTGCCTTGCGAAATCCGTCGCTGACAGTCCCTGTATCTGAACCGAATCCGGCTGTTTGCCATCCAGGTAATTGGGGGCCATCACCCCTCTGTTATCCGATACTGATTGATTTCCTCTTCTCTCATTTCCCGCTGCCGACGCATGGTCATGAAGTACTATCAATGTCACCACCAGGCATACCAGACTCAGCGCCCAGACACTTACAGCCAAACGTTGTATAAATTCATGCCTTTTTCGGCGAGTTCCTGCGCAGGAACTTTTTCTCCGATTTCTGCAGACAGTGTTATTTCTGTATTCAGGTCTTCTGTATTCTGAATTCCTGTATTCAGGATTTCTGCATTCAGGTCTTCTGTATTCGGGTCTTCTCTGACAATTAATCGGTTCCGGCATTCTTCTTATGCCCGGACGGGGTACTGGTCTGTTTGCGCTTTGCCTGCCCTTCGGGACATGCCGCCTCCCTGTTTCTGCCCCTACAGAAGGCAGGCTGATTCCCTTCCGGCGTTGGGCCGAATCCCCATACCTCTCAGTTCTTTGGTATCCCATTTGCTCTTCGTATCCTGCCTCCAACCGGGCGCCGGGAAATTCCACATAATCTATGGCTATCTTGAGTTCAGAGGCATCTCTTTGCCTTGCTGTTCTGGCTTTTCCCGCAAGTAATACTTCTACTTCCCTTCGGTCATTACTCCTTGCTTCTCTTCTTTCATTACCCCTCCCTTCTCTTCTTTCATTACTCCTCCCTTCCCTTCGTTCATTACTCCCTACTTCCCTTCTTTCATTACCCCTCGCTTCTCTTCGTTCATTACCCCCCACTGCTCTTCTCTGTCCCTGCTCCTGCGCCCCATATCTTTGTACCTTCCTGTCATGCTGTACCATTTCGCCACCTCATCCTGTCCTTCATCCCACAAATACTCCTGCGGCCTTCTCTGTAGGTTCCTCTTGCGAATTTTCCCCATACAAGCTTAAGGTTCCATCTGTCAGTCAATCCCCAAACGTAACCCTGTCAACCAACTTCCATCCTTACCGCTGAACATGTAACTACTATAATTAAAAATTGTATCATATTTGTCAACAAAAGTATTAAGATTTACATAAGAAACAGGGTTCCGGAAATCATTATCCGAAACCCTGCCCTGTCTTTCTTTATTTTACGTCCAAACTTACATCCTACATAAACTCCTTCACAGAGCCATAGACGCCTTCCGCATCCAAACCATATTTCTGTACCAAAGCCGCCGCACTGCCGGACTCGCCGAAGACATCCTGCATACCAAGCTTCTTCACCAGTGTGGGATGATTTGCGCTCAGGCAGTCGCATACCGCACTGCCCAATCCTCCTATGACGGAATGCTCCTCCACCGTGACAACCTTTCCTGTCTTTTTCGCGCTCTTAATGATAATCTCCTCATCCAGAGGCTTAATGGTACAGATACTCACCACCTCAGCGCTGATTCCCTCCGCTGCCAGTTTTTCAGCTGCCCCCAATGCGGAATCCACACAGATACCCGTAGCCACAATAGTTACATCACTGCCTTCCCTGACAATGGAACCCTTGCCAATTTCAAATTTATATCCCGGCTTGTCATTGATCACAGGCACTGCGGCACGTCCAAAACGGATAAATACAGGTCCTTCGTATTCCAACGCGGCACGGACAGCCGCCTTTGCCTCCACATCATCCGCAGGACACATCACCACCATCCCGGGAATAGTCCGCATCAGCGCAATGTCTTCATTACACTGGTGCGTTGCGCCGTCCTCGCCCACCGTTATGCCCGCATGGGTTGCGCCGATTTTCACATTCAGATGCGGATAGCCTATGGAATTGCGCACCTGCTCAAAGGCACGGCCCGCCGCAAACATGGCGAAGGAACTTACAAACGGAATCTTGCCCGTCAGGGAAAGCCCCGCTGCCACTCCCATCATATTGGATTCCGCTATACCACAGTCAATATGTCTGTCCGGATACGCTTTCCTGAAAATACTTGTCTTGGTAGCGGCGGCAAGATCCGCATCCAATACCACCAGATCCGGAAATTCCTCCGCCAGCTCCTTCAGAGCGTTGCCATAGCTTTCACGAGTTGCTATTTTAACTACTGTCTGATCTGCCATTATGCTTCACCTGCTTTCTCTAATTCTGCGCCGATTTTCTCCAAATCAGCCATGGCCACCGCATATTCCTCATCGTTAGGCGCTTTGCCGTGCCAATCTATACTATTCTCCATAAAGGAGACACCTTTTCCCTTTAAGCTGTGCATTACAATACAAGTGGGGCATCCCTTTGTCTCTCTCGCTTCCTTAAACGCTGCCCTGAGAGCGTCAAAGTCATGCGCATCCGCATTAATCACATGGAAATTAAAGGCCTCAAACTTCTTGTCAATAGGGTAAGGGGAACATACCTGATCAATGGGGCCGTCAATCTGTAAATTATTGTTGTCCACAATGACACAAAGATTGTCCAGCTTACGGAATCCGGCAAACATTGCCGCCTCCCACACCTGGCCTTCCTCAATCTCACCATCTCCCAACAACGTATACACCCTGAAATCCTTGCCGCCCATTTTCGCTCCAAGCGCCATACCGGCCGCAGCGGAGATTCCCTGCCCCAAAGAACCGGAGGACATATCCACGCCGGGAATATGTATACAGGGATGCCCCTGCAAATAGGACCCCAGCTTCCGAAGTGTGGTCAAATCTTCCACAGGGAAAAATCCTCTGTTTGCCAGCGCCGAGTATAATCCGGGCGCATTATGTCCTTTCGACAACACAAAACGATCCCTGTCTTCTTTGTCGGGATCTTTTGGATCAATATTCATCTCCTCAAAATACAGGAAAGTAAACAGGTCCGCTGAGGACAATGACCCTCCGGGATGCCCTGCCTTTGCGCTGTGAACTGCGGTGACAATACCTTTGCGCACATCATTCGCATGCTTTTGCAGTTCTAAATTATTCATCGTCTCCTCCATTCCGCCGTACTGCCGTCCGCGAATATTACGTTTTTGCTCCAAACCGTTATCCGCAGATATTTCATACGATCCTTTTATTCATGTGCAACCATTTTAACATAATCCTAACCTTTCGTCCAGAATTATTATTGCTGCCCGTAATACGCATTTGCGCCATGCTTTCTGTAATAATGCTTATCCTGCAACTCCTGGGGCGCAGGCTGAATATGATGATTGATTGTTTCCGAACGATATGCCATCTTCGCCACTTCTTCCAGTACTACCGCATTGTGTACGGCCTCCTTGGCATCCTTCCCCCAGGCAAAAGGGCCATGATTTTTACACAGCACCGCCGGAACAGAAACAGGGTCCTTGCACATCCTTCTGAACTCATTTACTATCAGATGCCCTGTATTCTCTTCATATGCCTCAGCGATTTCCTCTGCATACAGACACCGGATGCAGGGAACCTCTCCATAAAAATAATCCGCATGAGTAGTGCCATAACAGGGAATCCCTCTCCCTGCCTGCGCCCAGCTGGTAGCATAAGAAGAATGGGTATGTACGATTCCCCCTACTTCAGGAAATGCTTTATAAAGCTCCGCATGTGTGGCTGTATCCGAAGACGGATTATAACGCCCTTCCACCTTCTTACAATTCAAATCCATTACCACCATATCTTCCGGTGTAAGCTTATCATACTCCACACCGCTTGGCTTAATGACAAACAACCCCTTTTCTCTGTCAATGGCGCTGGCATTCCCCCAGGTAAATGTCACCAGACCATATTTAGGCAAATCCATATTTGCTTCAAAAACCAATTGTTTCAACTCTTCTAACATTTATCTTCTCCTCTCCATTTCCGGCCACAGCAATATTGCCCTGTCCGGATTATTTGAATTTCCATTAACATTGGGTCGGACTGCCAACCTTCTGTCAGCTCCGCAGCCCCTCCACTGCTGCTTTTTCTGCGGGAAGCGTGCTCTTATACTTCTCAATAAACGCATCAAATCCCTGCACATCTTCCGGTTCGGGCGCAATGGTAACGCCTGTCTGCCCCGCGAAAATCCTGTCACTCAGGTAATCCGGCAGATTCTCCTCTTCCGCCTTTTCCACCATATACGCTGCCAAAACTGCCATACCCCAGGCGCCTCCCTCGCTGGCAGTATCCATCACTGTCACGGGAGTATTCATTGCAGCAGCCATAAACCGCTGTCCCACCACCGGCGTCTTGAACAATCCTCCATGACCTGTAAGAGAATCCACCTGTACCTGTTCTTCTTTTAACAGTATGTCATTGCCGATTTTCAGCGCAGCCATTGCGCTGTACAAATGGCTTCTCATGAAATTTGCCAATGAGAACTTTGCGTCCGGAGTCCTGACAAACATAGGTCTTCCTTCATCCAATCCTGTGACCGGTTCTCCAGAGAAGTAGTTATAAGCCATAAGACCACCACAGTCTGCGTCCGCTGTCAATGCCTCCTGATATAACATGGCATATAATTCATTTTTATCCTGTTTTACGCCGCACTTACCCCCAAACTCTTCAAACAGATTCACCCAGGCGTTCAAATCAGAGGTACAATTATTGCAATGCACCATGGCCACAGGACTCCCATCCGGTGTCGTCACCATATCAATCTCCTCATGAACTCCTGACAGCGCCTGTTCCGTGACCACCATGGAAAAAATGGAGGTGCCTGCGGAGACATTGCCTGTGCGCATCCTTACGCTGTTGGTGGCAACCATGCCCGTTCCTGCGTCCCCTTCCGGAGGGCACATGGGAATCCCCGCCTCCAGATTACCTTCCGGGTCCAAAAGCCTGGCCCCTTCCGCAGTCAGTACACCGGCCTTTTCTCCTGCGCGCAATACCCTGGGCAAAATATCACGAAGCTTCCAGCCAAGTTTCCTTTCCTCCACCAATTGGTCAAACTGCGCAATCATTTTGGCATCATAATCACAGGCGGAAGAGTCAATCGGAAACATGCCCGACGCTTCCCCTACCCCCAGAACTTTCTCTCCCGACAGCTTCCAGTGAATATAACCCGCCAATGTGGTAAAATACGCAATTTTGTCCACATGTTCTTCACCGCTTAAAATCGCCTGATACAAATGGGCAATGCTCCATCTCTGGGGAATATTGAACTGGAACACCGGAACCAGTTTTCTGCACGCCTCCCCCGTCATGGTATTGCGCCAGGTGCGGAACGGCGTCAACAGTTCGCCCGCTGCGTCAAATGGCATATATCCATGCATCATGCCCGAAAATCCCATGGCAGCCAACTTTGTAACCTTCACACCATACTTCTCCCACACATCCTCCGCAAGACTCTTATAACAGCCTTGAAGTCCCTTCCATATATCTTCCAGGCTATAGGTCCAGATGTGATCTTCCAGTCGATTCTCCCAGTCCCAGGCGCCCATGGCAACGGGCTGATGATTTTCATCCACCAGCACTGCCTTAATGCGGGTAGAACCAAATTCCAGTCCCAAAACCGCCTTACCGCTCTGGATGACTTCCTTAATCGCTTCCTTCATTATCCGTTTCCCTCATTTCTGCGCCGCCTATCTTACACCGCCATGGGGTACAATGCCATTGTTACCACCGGACTTTAGGCGGCAGCGCATACACAGGTCCGATGATAGCATGATTCGCCCGCCATGACGATATAATCCTGAATGAAAATACCATATCATATAGAACGTTTTCCAGATTTTTACTTACTTCCAGTATAGGGAAAATAGTTCCCAAAGTCAAGAACCAACTATGCCCCAACCAGTGACCCTGTACAGGAGTAGTGTCAGACCTTGCAGCGCCCTGGAGTTTGCTTAGGTTCGGCGTCTTAGGGTAAAAGGGACGGCGTCCGGGGCATGGGGGGTTACGTTCGGCTCGGGCAACGCCTCCGATG
>CAJUGT010000099.1 GCA_910586435.1 uncultured Acetatifactor sp.
ATTGTTGATACTCTGTCTGTCAAAAAGTCGAGTTAATTAAAGGATGAAACACTAGTTGGGGCACCGAAGTGCAGAGACGGAACTGGAATAAAAGACGGGACTGGAATAGGAAATAAAAAACAGTCTCGGAACGGAGGTGCAATGTGTCTTTCAGACACAGAGAAGGGTTTTCAGACGCAAAAGCGGCTGAATAACCCTTCCCTCATAGGGGCACCGAAGTGCAGAGACGGTACTGGAATAAAAGACGGAACTGGAATAGGAGAAAACAATGAGCAAATGGCTTACAAGGCTTTTATTTGACTGGGTGTTTGTACTCTTGTATAAGCTTTTTCGGGCACTGCTGATTCTGGTGGATTTTTTAGAGAGTATTTTTGATGTGTTTGCCGGAATAACAAAAGTGTCTTATAACGGTCAAAAGGATTATTTGATTAATGTCTTTTTTGGTCAGAATATTATTGCGGTTATCTTCTGGGGAATGACGGCCATTAGCCTGGTGCTGTGTTTTGCGTTTACCATAGTGGCAGTCACGAGGAAGATTCTGGATATTGGCGGAGGGGTCAGGCAGTCCCTGGGGCAGATTCTGAATGGAGCGCTGCGCTCCTGTGTGAGCTTTCTTTTTGTATCCGTTATCTGTATTGCCAGTGTGAATCTGGCAAATATCTGCCTCATTCAGGTGAACTATCTGATGAAAAACGCTTCAACGCTGTTGTACGACGGAGACAATGAAAAGAAGTTTACCGGCGAAGAGAATGCGGCAATGACCAGAATTATGAATACAATTGCCAATTACTCCATTAACAGCTCCACGGAAAACCGTTATAACATTAACGTCTGTTTTAACAGCATCAGAGAAGATTTGCTGTTTCTTCAGCAGCAGCAGTTTTTCAGCTATGAATATCCCATGATTGACGGGCATCATTCCTGGCAGTCGGCAATTGCTTTGATTGCGGGAGCAGGTGATATTGGTCAGGATTTGGAGTTGGAGACTGTGGATTCTTCCATTACGGAAGCAATTTCCACCGTAATGAACGAGATTAAGTATAACCCGAAATTCCGTCCCCTGGAAACGGCGGTGAGACCGGATCAGGGGGAGGTCTCAGTGTCAAATACTATTTTTCTGGTAAGCTCCCTGGAGGCGGCAAACAGTTCGGTATATCGCAACAACCCTTCTTTTGACGATGCTCTTCGCAGAAGTTATTTGAATGGTACAAACTCTTACAGGGATTTGAACCGGGTGAGAAAGGATTTTGACATCTGGGAGATGAGGTATGATGTGGGATATATCACCTGTGTGGTTTTTATGGTGATTATGACCCAATGTATTTTTCTGTTTATTCTGCGTCTGTTTGATTTGCTTTTACTGTACTTGGCAGCGCCTGCGTTTGTATCCACAATTCCCCTGGATGATGGCACAAGATTTCAGACTTGGAGACAGGCATTTACCATTAAGATAGTGAGTGGTTTCGGCTCAGTGATGGCCATGCGTCTGTATCTGGTGATGATTCAGGTGATAATGGATGGAAAACTGCGCTTTTTCGAGAGTAATGCCACAAATTATCTCTGCCAGCTTTTGTTTATCCTGGGCGGTGCTTTCGCAGTGCTGAAGGCTTCTCCTCTGCTGACACAGATTGTAGCCGGAAATGGAGGCGCAGCGGCGAATTCAGAAGCCTTGGGCGCAGCCATGGGAGGTATTCTCGGCGGCAAGCTGGTGCAGGCCGCAGGTATGGGTGTAAAGGGAGCGAAAAGGGGCTTGAAAGCCGGTGCTGAGGCAGCACAGCTTCCCGGTAAGGCTTTTCGCAGCATTCAGAGGCGCAGAGCAAGGCATAAAAGCGCGGCGGAGGCAAAGGCCATGTCCAATGAGGCCCTTGGAATCGGAAGTTCGTTAAAGGTTTCTTCCAAGAAGGAGAAAGAGGGAAATGGAGCCAAATTGTCCTCTCCTCAGAGCCGGGAAGGTGGCGGCGCTAAGACTGGAGGCGCAACAGGAAAACAGCCATTGGAAAAAGGAAGCGGTGCCAAGGCAAGTGGGGCAGGCAATAAATTCAGTGCCGGAACCGGGAATCGTTCGACGGGCAAAGCGGGAAATGGAGGAAGCAAAGTCCAGGGAGGCGCTAAAGCCGTTGGTACAGGTCAGGGAAATAATAGAGCCGGGCAAAATGGGAAGAGCAGTCCGGCAGGCGGAAAAAATGGTGGGAGTGACAATACTGCAAAGGGAACCCAGGGCAGCGGCAAAAACACAGGCAGCGGAAGCCAGGGGAACGGCGGCAGAACTCAGACCGGCAATGTAAAGCCAAAGGCCGCAGTCCAGACCGGCAAAGGAGCCGCAGGGAATGCAGCGGCAGCTGCCAGAAGAAGGCAGGGCGGTTCCCGGGCCAGGACTAATCAGGCCCCCAGAATATCGGGGAAACAACCCATAAGAAGAAATAATAACAATGGTCGGAGAACAGGTTCACGTCCCAGAGGAAAATGAAGTGTAAGATGGTAATGTATTAGGTAATCACATTGCGGTCAAAAAAGATCAGATGGATTCTGAAGCGAGAATTGTGAGAGGTATCAAAATGAGGATAATACCTAAAAAGACAAATGTGTCCATGGAATTTTTTAATGGCTTTACATCGGGTGATGTGGCCGTAGGCTTTGTCGGAGCAGTGATTGAAGTAGCCATATTGGTGTCCAACCTGCCAGGAAAATATTATATCATGGCAGGAGCATTGATGGCAGTTGCGCTGTTGCTGCTTAAGCTGGATGATGAGAGGAATTATATCTTTCTTTTGAATATTCTCAGACATTATGCCTATCGCAGAAAATATGTAAAAGATTTGCCTGAAAAAAAGCGGGGTGCCGGTAAGCAGAAGAAAGAAGACATTCGTAAAGTGATTGCCTATACAGGAATTGAGGATGGTCTGATACTTTATGATAAAAAGTATTATGGAGCGGTGCTGGAACTGGACAGCGTGGAGTTCCGCTTTTTCAGTGAATTTCGTCAGGACAATGCCATAGAAAAGGCATTGGGAGGGGTGCTGAGGAATGTGAACCCCAATTATGCCGCAAATCTGGTAAAAATTGAACGGCCAATTATTTATGATGAATTTGTGAGGGCGGAACATGAAAAAATAGAGAGTCTGAAAGACGCGTATCGTCGTGGAATTCTCTCGGAGGAAGAGCTTCAGCGACGGATTGAAATCATTTATGACAGGATTGAGGAATTAAACAGCCTTTCCTTTGACAACAAAGTCATATTGCCGTTTTTCTATCTGGTTCTTTTTGACAGTGACAGAAATCTGCTGAACAACCAGGTGGGAACTGCGCTGGAACTGTTGGGCAGCGGCGAGCTTCCGGTACATAGGCTGGATGATAAGGAGCTGGCTGTGTTCATGAAATATACCCAATCCCTGGACTTTGACGAAAGGGATTTTGACCAGTTGGAACCGGAGGAATATTATGAATATTCTTTGCCGGAACAGCTGGACATCTATGCTAAAAATATGGTGGTAAATGGAATCCTGACGCACAATTTCCGTGTGGTAAATTATCCTATGACCGTTACCAATGCCTGGGGAGCTTTTGTATTTGATACACCGGCTACCAAAGTAGTAATGAAAATGAAGCCCATGGACCGGACAAAGTCCATACGTGCCATAGACCGTTCCATAGATGAACTGCGTTCCCAGGAGAACAGCACCGGTAAGGCCAGCAAACTTATTGATATTTCCACACATATAGATACACTTTCGGAATTGCTTATGATGCTGCAAAGCGACAATGAAATTCTGATGGATGTCAATATATATGTTACGGGTTACGATTTGGAAAGCACTATGGCGGACTCCAGAGTGGCCATGAAACCGGAAAACAGCGCTCTCCCTAATATAGCCAATTTAAAGAAAAGTGTCCGGCGTGTGTACAATGACTCCAATATGAAGCTCAACGATATGCTTTTTTTGCAGATGGACGCATGGATTGCGGGGCAGGTATCAGGATATGACCCAAGAGAAGGAAAGGGACGTTCCATACATTCCAGTTCTGTGGCGGCGGTATTTCCTTTTGTATATACCTACACTGCGGATGAGGGCGGCATTCGTCTGGGCAAGAAAAACGGAGTTCCGGTATTTATTGACTTTTTCCGCAGGGACAACGAACGTGTCAACAGCAATATGGCAATCATTGGAAAGTCGGGTAGCGGTAAATCTTATGCCACAAAGACACTTCTTGCAAATCTGGCGGCGGAGAACAGCAAAATATTTGTGCTGGACCCGGAGAATGAGTATATGGAACTGGCCCAGAACCTGGGAGGAAAGATTATCAATGTGGGAAATGCCACCCATGGAAGAATGAACCCGTTTCAGATTATTACCAATCTGGAAGATGATGAAGAGGGAGAAGAGGAGGTTTCCGGAGTCAGTTTTCATACCCATCTGCAATTCCTGGAAGAATTCTTCAAACAGATATTGCCGGATATTGAGCCAGACGCTCTGGAATATCTGAACAATCTCATCATTCGGATTTACAGCATGAAGGGGATTGAAGAGCACACGGATTTGTCAAGACTGAAGCCCGAGGATTATCCCATCTTTGATGATTTATACGACACAATTCTGGAAGAATTTCAGTCTACAAAAAGTGATTATCTGAAGGGAAATCTACAGATTTTGATAAACTATATTGCCAAATTTTCTTCCGGTGGGCGCAATTCCGTGCTTTGGAACGGGTATTCCACCATCAACACGGAAGAAAATTTTATTGTGTTTAACTTTCAGTCATTGTTGGCAAACCGCAACAATCTTATTGCCAATGCGCAAATGCTGTTGGTGCTGAAGTGGCTGGATAATGAGATTATCAAAAACAGGGATTACAATAAAAAATACCATGCAGCCAGGAAGATTGTTGTGGTAATCGACGAGGCCCATGTATTTATTGACACAAAGTATCCGCTTGCGCTGGATTTCATGTTTCAGCTGGCTAAGCGTATCCGTAAGTATAATGGTATGCAGATTGTTATTACACAGAATATCAAAGATTTTGTGGGAAGTGAGGAGATTGCCAGGAAATCCACGGCCATTATCAATGCCTGTCAGTATTCGCTGATTTTTGCTCTTGCGCCAAATGATATGCATGATTTGTGCAGACTGTATGAAAAGGCAGGACAAATCAATGAACAGGAACAGGAGGAAATCATCAATGCCTCCAGGGGGCAGGCATTTGTGATCACATCCCCCACCAATCGTTCTTCCCTTCAGATAGAAGCCGGTGAGACTGTGCAGAGTCTCTTTACTGAGAATGAATTTATTTCTCCATATTTTACAAGTCCGGAAGGGGAAGTGGGATGGAGAACACTGGTGGCACATCTGGACAGCGAAAGGGAGGAGTCGGTATTCCTCTCTATGGAAGAGCTGGAACAACAGCTGGATGCCAGGGAATATGAGGAGAATTCTTCAGGGGCAATAGAAAACAAAGCGTTAAAACGAGTAAAAATAGTAGAAATTTCGGAAGAAGAAATCATGGCGCAGCAGCCTGAGGAAAAGGTTGAAAAACAGGTTGAGAGACAGCCCTTACAGGAACGTAGCGAAGAATACCACATGCCCTTGCCGGGAGAGGGATATTCTCCGGAAAGACTGCTGGATTCCCGGAAATTTATGGACGAATTGCGGAACAGTCTGCGCAAGGAGCTGCTGGAAGAGCTGAAGTCCAGTCTGGCAATGGAAATGGCGCAGGGCAATATAAGTTCTCCTTTTGGAAACCGGAATGGAATGCCAGGGCAATTTGCGGCCCAGAACAGCTATGGGCAGCCGGGAATGCCGGGAGCGCCCGGATATGGTGATCCCGGGATGCCGGGAGCGCCGGGATATGGTGAGCCCGGAATGGCAGGAGCGCCCGGATATGGTGAACCCGGGATGGCAGGAGCGCCTGGATATGGTGATCCCGGGATGCCGGGAGCGCCCGGATATGGTGAACCCGGAATGGCAGGAGCGCCTGGATATGGTGAGCCCGGAATGCCGGGAATGTCTGGCGAAATGCTGGGGGCGAATGGCTATCATCAGTCCGGTATGCCAGGAGCAGATGGATATGTACAGCGCAATGGGACGTCCATGGACGGAGGATTGGAGGCAGAGAACACGACTGCTGGTTATGAGGAAGAAGACTGGTCTTCTGGAGAGTGGGCCAATCATATGGGGGCATCCGATGCGCAGCCTGACTTCGAGGAACAGGAGGCAATGCAGCTGGAAGAAGAATTCTATCAGATGTTTGGCATGATAGAGGTAGACAAACAATTGGGTCTCATAGACGAAACCCCGGAAGAGCTGGAAGAAAGAATTCTGGAAGGACTAGGGGAGGAAGAAGAGGAACCGGAAGAAGACACAGAAGCTTCTTTTATCAGTTTCTTTGACACCCTTTTTCAGGAGGCACAGGAAGTACTGGAAGATACGGGCGAAGGCATGGAGGAAGAGATTTCCGAAGAATCAGAAGATGTGCTGGTGTGGGAGATTACTTATGAACAATTGACAGCTTAAAACAGTCCCGAAACAGGACAAGAGGAAATTGGAGGTTTATCGGTATGGGGATTTTAGATAAGGTGGAGGCACAGGAACTGGAAAAGAAGAAGGATTCTTTTGTGGCTGACATGGATGATAAGCTGGATGAGAAAGCATTGCGGCGTGCCTGTAAGGTTTCTCAGGGAAGTTCCGTGCTGGTGGATTTGGGTAATGAAAAACAGATAGACAAGGCGATTAAGAGTATGCGGGGTTTTGACTACCGTGTGATTGCCATGATAAACAGGTGGAGCAATTCGGAACACCCGGAGCGGGTGGTTGAGAAGGTAGTCATCGACGGGAAAAACGCTTCGGAATATATGCGCGAGAACGGATATTCTTTTATGGACTGTATGGTATTGGCTCAAAATGCCGTGAGGAATAACAAACCGGGCGTAGAATTTGATATGGAAGTGACAGGAAAACAGCAGCGGCATGATCAGAAGATGAATTTGTCTGATCCCAATCTGAAACATATTCCTCCAAGCCATATGCCGAAGAAATTGAACAGCATCCTGAAAATAGCTTCCTTTGGTTTTTTTCAAAACAGGGAGGAGAGGGCGAATCATAAAAAGGAGTTGGAGCTAATCCGTATGGCCGCCATAGAGCGGGAGAAGCAGTCACGGTTGGAGAAGGCCGACAAATCAGCATATGCCCAGGAAGTCAAAAGGAAAAAGGAACAGAACCGGCTGGAGGCGGAGAAGGGCAAAAAGCTACAGCAGGAATATGAACTCTCCCAAAGGGATGAAATCCACAGCAAAGAAGGGCTGGAGGCACTGGATGCATATCAGAAAAAATCCGCGCAGAAGTTGGAACAGTTGGGAAAACGCCGGGAAGCGCTTGTGCAAAAGGCTGCCGGAAACCAGAAGCGGATGGCTGAATTAGAGAAGTCAAAGGAATCCATGGAAAAATGGATTCTGGACAATCCTGACTGGAAGAACAATCCGGATAAAAGAAAGGCCTTTGCCGGCATGATGAAAAATGTCAGGGAATATGATGAGGCTCGCAAAGAACATGAACAGATTGGACACGATATGGCCAAGATACATAAGACTTCGGAAAAGTTTCTGACTGCCATGGCCGAGATGGAAGGAAAGCGCCCCCGCATGACGGAGCTATACCGTAAACAGGCGCAACATACTCTTACTGATGAGGATAGAAAAGAGTTGGAAGCGCTTGAGAAACCAGGCTCAGTGATGGAAGGAAAGAGACAGGTGATAGGAGCCCGTGTGGCCAGGGCGGAAATGGCAATGAAACAGCACGCCCCGGACGCACAGAAGGCAAAAGGAGCTTCAAAACAGGAGCCGGATGCTGTAAAACAGGTGAATGAAACTGCGAAACAGCAGGAGAAGGCTGCGGAAAAACCCCAGGAAACAAAGAACCAAAACCAAGGGGCCTTCAGGAAGGGACAGGGACCAGAAAGTCTTTATCACAGGATATCCGAAGGAAGATACCTCTCGCCAGAGGCATTTAAATCGATACGTGAGGCGGCAGAACGTCAGATAGCTTTAATGAAGGCTGCTCAGGAAAATGCAAGACAGAAGCAGGCTCAGGAAAATGCAAGACAGAATCCGGCAAATGCAAAGCAGACGCAGGAAAATACAAGACAGAATCCGGCAAACGCAAAGCAGGCGCAGGAAAATGCAAGACAGAATCCGGCAAACGCAAAGCAGGCGCAGGAAAATGCAAGGCAGAATCAGGCAAAGCAGGCACAGGAAAATGCAAGGCAGAATCAGGCAAAGCAGGCACAGGAAAATGCAAGACAGAATCCGGCAAACGCAAAGCAGGCGCAGGAAAATGCAAGGCAAAATCAGGCAAAACAGGCGCAGGAAAAAGCAAAGCAGGAGCAGAAACAGGCTCCCGCAAAATCAGCCCCGGAAAAGAAAGCTCCGGCCAGGCGCAGATAATACAATTGCGGCAGTATCGCCCCGGATTGGCAGAGGATGTCCCATGTCCCTGCCAATCCGGGGCATGCTTATGTTACGCCTTTGGGTTTACATGTACCATAATGTGTTTTACCCTGGAAAAATCCCGTTCAATTTTTTCATGCACTGCCTCTGCTATGGTATGGGCTTCCCGCAGAGATTTGGAGCCATCCACCAGTATCTCCACATCCACATATATTTTATTTCCAAAGATGCGGGTTTGCAATAAATCAATTCCCAAAACGTTTTCATTCTCCATAACGCAGTCATAGAGTTGTTTTTCCGTTTCACTGTCACAGGAGTGATCTACCACCTTATCTACAGCGTCCTTAAAAATCTCATAAGCTGCTTTTGCAATGAAAATAAAGATAACCAGGCTGGCAATGGAATCCATAACAGGAAACCCGAGCCTTGCTCCGGCGATTCCTATCAATGCGCCTACGGAGGAAAAGGCATCCGAACGATGATGCCACGCATCGGCCATTAATGCGCTGGAATCTATTTTTTGGGCATAATGTCTTGTGTACCAGTACATTCCTTCCTTGCTTGCGATGGAGATGATGGCCACTATCAAGGCCAATACCCCTGGAATCTCCAGGTTGTCGTAATTACCGCTGAAAATATTTCTGACGGCTCCGATTCCAATTCCCATCCCTGTGAGAAAAAGAACCATTGCCAAAATAATCGCCGCAACACATTCCAGCCGTTCATGGCCATAAGGATGTTCCTTATCGGATTCTTTCGCGGCAAGCCTGATTCCAATGATAACCACGATGGTACTGAATACATCCGATGCCGAATGTATTGCGTCACTGATCATTGCGTTGGAATGGGAAAATATTCCGGCAAAAAGCTTAAAGATAGAGAGCATGGTATTTTCGATGATGGTAATCAACGAAACCTTATCCGCCGTCTTTTGGAATTCATTTTTAATTGTTTTATCACTTTCCATATCAGTTACCTCCTGAAATTAAGATAACTCTATGGCACGCAATATGTGGGGGTTATGAGACTGTTGAAGATATAAGAATTTAAAAACACCCACGAATCAGTAAGCAGCTACTGTCCCGTGGATAAAAGATTCCACTGTCACTCCTGTGACCCGACTCCATGGCATTCTGCCACGGTCTGCTCAGTTTGTACTGTAGATTATATGCAGCGCAAAGAGTTCTTGTAGAATATCATATGCAACTATGATTGTCAATATCAAATGAAAAAATCCCTTTCAAGTTTTTGCGGCAGGGTCACTATTTACAGCCAAGTACCGCAAGGCGTTTTTATACGCTTTTTGCGTTAAAACCTGAGACTGCGTAAGAAAAGTTCCAGACTTGGAAAGAAATTATATAATAGCCTTTCCAATGTGTTTATCCAGTCGCCAGTCAGGCGCAATACTATCATCTGCCCAGTATTCATCAATTGCTACAATTTTGTCGTTAATGACCTTAATGAAGGATGTCACATGAAATGATAGGGTTTTATCTTTAGGATATACATGAGTTACTGTAATAAATAAATCGTTTGTCTTTTCAATTCTTTCTACTTCACCGTCCCAGTTGCCAGGATATTCACAATTTGCAATGATAAATTCGTCTACATTAAAGTGCTCATTGGTACAATGCCAATTTATGTATGCATTCTTGTCAAAATAATCTTTTATGTTATCTGCCTTTTGTTCTAAAACATCTTTCCAAAATCTGTATATATCCATGCATTCTCACCCTTTTTAAAATCCCGATTTGTGTAATAGCAGGTTACAAAATGTTGCCAATTAACTTTTGCATTCAGTCTAGCATATTCACATATCATTTACAAGAATAAAAATCTGTGTAAATAGAGTGTTACTGTTTACTGTTACTGTTCACTCGGTGCCACCGCAAGGCGTTTTCATGCGTTTTTTCTCTTTGTATTCCTCTTCAAAATTCTTTACCTGTGCAATTGTAGTCCAATGACCTGAGTGCATGCAATTTATTGCGGTGCAGTCAAATCATTTGTCAACAACACAAGGCTTTTGATGTCATAAAGCAAAAACAGCAGGTTTGTGACAGGAATGTGCCTGTTAAGAAATTGGTTTCTTTGATAAAATGATAGATGAAAAGGGATGAAATATAAGTGCGGAGAGCAGGGCCAAATCTTTAAGTAGAATCAAGCCCCTTAAGGCAGGAACAAATTTCCAAAAACAAGAACTAAGATAGTTCGGCTAAGAAGTGCCAAGAGGAAGTTTAAAACAGTTTTGTGACGAGAGGCACCGAAGTGCAGAGACCGGAACAAGTTCCCGCAAGCGGAAACTGGAATAGGAGGAAAAAGTCATGCCAAGTGTATATGAGAGGTATGGAGAGTATCGCCAGGAACTTTCTGATGAAGAGAAGGGGATGTTGGAGTATGCCAGGAAGCAGGAGGAAAAGCTTCTGGCGGACGCGTCATTGCAGAGGTGGGAGCACGGTTGGATAAACAGTGAGGGAAAACGCGAACTTTTCCCAGTGCGGGACACGGAGGTAAAAATCGCCATAAGTCGGGCGGAGAATCATTTTCTGCCATGGGACAATACCAGGACATATTTTCCGGAAGATCCGGGCATTGTGGAGAAATTTCCGGGAATTGACCCCAAAGGGAAATTCAGCCAAGTGGATATGTCCTTTGCGGATCGGCACGCCAAACTCCAGGCGGCAATGCCCAGCCGCCCCCGGGAGGTTCAGGATTATGTCAACAGGCAGCTGCGGGCATTGGGGGGGAGTGGGGGAGATATTGCCAAGTGCTTTCAGCGTATGAGGAATGACAGCATGAAAGTCCGCACGCAGCATCTGGCGGCAAAGATGGCTCCTACCCCGGAAAGTTCCCGCTATTTGGAGGAAGAAGCACAAAGTTTGATAAACAACAGCGTGAATATCAAGCGTATGAACGGGTTTTTCAATGTGCTGGAGTATGCGGCGGGGCTTACGGAGCGTGTCCCCACGGCGCAGGAGCGCAGGTTTATGAAGAATGTCGGAGCAGAGTTAAGGCCCGATGTGGAGAGGTGCCGGGAGGATAATTTGGTGGTGCCGGAAAAGGTAGAAATGGTATTTGCCAATCTGGAACATCAGATACAGCAGAAATATTTTGCCTCTCCCCTGACATGGAACAATGGGCCAGGAGGACTGCCGGATGATGTGGCAAACGAAGATGCCATGGAGGGAATGATTGACCGGTATACGCTGGCTACGGCGGATCGTGTGATTGGGCCTTTATTTGAACGGGTGGAACGGACTTCCCATGGACTAATCAGTCGAGACGAACTGATTACAGTGGATGGGAAGATGGTATCGGATATTATCAATGAGAAATTTGATGAAGAGTGGAAGAACGGAAGGCTGAAAGAGGGAGTGAGCCGTTCCGACTGGATAGAAGAGAACAGGGCCAGGATGACCAACGATATAGTGTCGGCGGGGTTGATGGCAGGGAAGCGTGTGGAAGCTTTTATTCCGGACAAAAGTGGTAAGATTCCCAAGGAGCCGGTACAGATTACAAAGCTGGGGTATGAGCCTTCCCCGTTGAAAAAAGTGACTATGAACGCATGGGAGCGGCATTTTGCCAAACGTGGTTACTATAAAGAAAAGGCAGCAAAAGCTGCGGAATATGACAGGGTGATGGAGGCCAGGGATAAGGTTCGGGCCAGGAATGAGGAGAGAAGGGTTCAGACGTGGGAGCCTGCCTCTATGGGAATGAAGGAATTTTTCTTCCAGGGCTGGGTAAAGGATCATGGGCCATTGCCGGACAGCGCTGTCAATGGGATCAGCGGCTCCCGTTCGGCGTACACTACTTTGGCAACCTGTGCCATGCTGAAAGAAGGATATACTATTCAGGAAATTCTGGATCCCAATAAAATGGGCCAGGATAGGGAGAGGATTTGCAGGGAGACTATGGACAGGCTGGTAGCCCAGGACAAGGAGTGGGCGGGGGAAATCTGTTATCAAGGCCATAAGGCCCTGAATCGGGAGTTGGACGCTTTGGGGAATTTTGATATCACTAATGAGAAAGAACTTTTTTCGGACAAAAACCGACCTTTTGTATTTGCTGCCACAGTGACCTTTGATTTGGGGCAGGAAATGAATCATTTTAAGCAGGAAGTACTGGCGGTGGCGGAACGGGAAGCGCCCGGCAAAGGAAAAGAGGCATGGAATGAAGTTTATGAAGTAGGGGACAGTGTGGCCACCTATGTGAATTTTGCGAAAGGGGCCATAAAAGCCCGTAGTCATTATGGGGAAAACAGTGAGGAAAAGGATTTGACGTCCCTGGCCAGATGGGAGCACCTGCGTGGTATGTATGGGGAGAGGAGAGCGGCAAATCCCGGGAAGCCTGTGACGGAACTTGGAAGGACTGCGGAACATTATACCATGAATTTGGCGTTGTTGAAAAATGAAGCTTTTAAGACATTTGCCAATAAGGTGGAGAATGACAAAGGATTTGGGGCAGGCATCAGGAAGGCGGTTTTGACCGGGGAGCTGGGCAGCCACATGAAAGTGAATGGTTTTGATCCCGCCAAAAACAGTATTCAATTTCGGATAGAAGCAAAACAGGCACAGAAGACCGGAAACCGGAGCTATGGCATTCAGGAGGCAGTGGAGAAAAATGCCGCCAAAGAAGCCCAGGAGCAGGAGAAGAAGGAACAGAAGAACCTGGAGAAGCAAGCACCCAAAGGCCCCTCGAGAGGCCGTAGGTAAAGGGTAGAATAACAAAAAAATTGTCGTAGGCGGCAATGAATAGCGCCGAAGTGCAGAGACCATAAATTGTTCTCAAGGTTCAGGGTACTGAGAGGCAAAGTCTGCTAAAGCACACTGCGGCACAAATCGCCATAAAAGGCGACTGGAATAGTCCAGCTAAGAAATGTCAAGAGGAAATTTAAAAACAGTCTCGAAACGGAGGCACAATGTGTCTTTCAGACACATGGAAGGAAATTTCAGCTGAGTTCTTTGCAGATGAAATTTTCTTCCCTGGTTAGGGTGCCGAAGTGCAGAGACGGCACTGGAATCGGAGGAAAAATTATGCCAACAATATTCGAGCAGTACGCAAAATATCATTATAAGCCCACTGAGGATGACTTGGATGATATAAAATTAGCAGAGCAGATGGATATAGATCTCAAACGGGATCTGGATGAGATGGAAGCTTATC
Source organism: uncultured Acetatifactor sp. (assembly GCA_910586435.1). Lineage (GTDB taxonomy): Bacteria > Bacillota > Clostridia > Lachnospirales > Lachnospiraceae > Acetatifactor. The sequence goes on from CAJUGT010000099.1 coordinate 13,595, forward strand.
GCAAGGAACAGGCAGAGAAAGAGAAAAACGGCATAAAAGAAGAGCCAAAAGACGAAAGCCAGATGACGCCTGAAGAAAAGGAAAGGGCAGAGAGGCTGTATAATAACAGGAAACTTATGCGTTGGAGAAAAGGCGACAGGGAAGGGTATGAGAACGGTGAGCTTAAATCCCCTTATATGGTTCAGCAGACCAGAATGCGCAAGGTCGTATTTTATTGTGACAAACAAATTGAGGATTGGGGGCCTGACTTTCCTGATGATCCTGATATTTGTGATAAATATCCGGGAATAGATCCCATGGGGTGTTTTTGCGAGGTAGACTTAGGGTTCAAAGACCGGATCAGCAAGATTGAGGCGGCGGCAAAGACGCGTCCCGAGGAGATACAAAAGTATGCGGAACAAGTAGGGGCAGGTTTGAACGATCAGAATACGAAGGTGGGGAAAATATGGAGTAGGGTAAGAGAGGGCGTGAAGAGGGTGCAAGTTAATACCAGGGCGGCAAAATGTGCCGTGACCCAGGAGGACTCCGACTGGTTCCTGGCAGAAAAAGAGGATGCGATAAACGAAACCACTAGTTTTCAGGGGTTTGATAAGTTATTAAATGTAATGGAGTATGCGGTAGGGCTTTCGGACCGGGCGCCTGATAAAGAGGAGAGGGAGATGGCGGAAATGTGCGGCCTGCCCCTTACACCGGAGCTGGAGGTCAGGAGGGATGACCCCGTCCGTGTGCCGGATGGCATTAAAGTGGAGTTCCAGGATTTCT
>CAJUGT010000100.1 GCA_910586435.1 uncultured Acetatifactor sp.
CAAACGATATAGATACAAAATAGTCTACAACTTGCAGACTATTTTGTATCCATCATTTTAGCAACTTCAGATTCCAACGTTTCTATTGTAGGAAGACTGCGTTGATATTCTTTGCTGAGAGCGTTGCTTAATTCATATCCCGCAATACCAATCGGTTGCGAAACTTCTTCCAAAGAATATTCTGCCACAACATTATCCTTATCTTTACAAATAAGCAAGCCTATTGCCGGATTATCGCCATCTCCTGTTAATTGTTTATTTACTGCGGTAACATAAAAATTCAATTTCCCAACATACTCCGGTTCAAATCTCTTTGTTTTAAGTTCCACAACAACATAGCAATGCAGCTTAATATGGTAAAACAATAAATCAATATAAAATTCACGCTCTCCAACCCGTAACTGAACCTGACGTCCCACATGGAATTTATCTTAATCCATTCGCGAAAACCCATGAATAAAACATTTCTTTTGGAGGTTTTTCGTATTCATACTCCAAACAGGAAGGAGTGGTCTCAATTATATTTATGGATTGTTCAAGTACTTCTCTGATTGATTTACCCGCAACATCAATTTCTACTTCGTTGATAAGAGGATTTCGCTTCCTGTTTTTTTCGTTCATCTTTTTCTGCAATTCAAAATCAATAAGTCCATTATTGGGGCGGTTTCTCATCTGTTCTTGAATTTGGCTCAAATCACTGCATACGAGTTTTATCGTAATAAAATCAGTTCCTTTAAAAATAATAGGAATATCAGCCGTTCTTAAATCATCAATATCAGAGGCGATGATATTTTTATAGCCAAGCTTATGAAAGCACATAAGCATTGCTACCTGATTTTCCCAGCAAGTAAGTTCCTCAAGCTCTCCAGTCATTGGCTCGCTGCCGTCCCGTGAGATAAATTCAGGTACCATAGCTGTTCTACGCATGTTGTTTTATAGTGCTCCAGCAGTCCGTTAGCTAAGGTAGTTTTACCTATACCACTGGCTCCTATGACAAAAATAAAATCTTTCATATCTCTGCCTCCGTAAATCCCCGATTTGTTGCTCTAAGTATAGCATATCCCCACAGAATTTGCCACAAAAAATACAGGAAACAGCTACCGCCATGTCCCACACTTTTTATCGCTCCAACGACTTTTCAGCCTTCTGTTGCTTCCCTTCAAGTCATTCTGTGCCGGGAGTGCCTGGTGGTTTGCCTGTGTCTTTGGCGCAAAAGAAGATTTGAGTAAAATTTTTCGGTGGAAAATAGAAGGAAATTTTGTTATAATACAGGAAGTGGGTTATAATGGGCCCCACAGGGGACTTTTTCCTCTGACAGGGGCAAAAAAATGTCCGCAGGCCATGGGGACAGGAGAAGGAGGACTATGAAGAGAGAATTTGACTTGCTTTCGCTGGGGGAAATTATGTTGAGACTGTCGCCGCCGGACAACGAGCGCATTACCAGAGGGGATACGCTGAGTAAGCAGGCAGGTGGGGCGGAGCTGAATTCCGCAACCGGAGCGGCCATGCTGGGGCTTCGCTGCGGTATTATATCAAAGCTTCCGGCCAATGATCTTGGGATTTACATCAAGAATCGTGTTCGTCTGTGCGGGGTCAGTGACGATTATCTGGTTTACGATGAGAGCAAAGATGCCAGGCTTGGAGTATATTATTATGAAAGCGGCGCATATCCCCGCAAACCCCGCATTGTCTATGACAGGAAAAATACTTCGCTGAATAAGATTTCCGTGGACGATTATGAGGAAAGCCTTTACAGTGCGGCACGTTGTTTTCACACAAGCGGTATTACACTGGCCTTAAGCCCCCAGGTAAGGGAGACGGCCATCACTATGATAAAACGCTTTAAAGAACAGGGAACCTTGATTTCATTTGATGTGAATTTTCGGGGAAATCTGTGGACGGGGGCGGAGGCAAAGGAATGCATTGAGTCAATTTTGCCCTATGTGGATATTTTCTTCTGTTCCGAGGACACGGCGAGGCTGACTTTTCTAAAAGAAGGGGATGCCAGGGAGATAATGAAAAGCTTTACGAAAGAGTACCCCATTTCCATTGTGGCCTCCACTCAGAGGATTGTGCATAGTCCCAAGCGTCATACCTTTGGTTCCATTATATATTGTGCCAGGGAGGATACATTTTATGAAGAGGCGCCCTATGCGGATATAGAGGTGGTGGACCGGATAGGAAGCGGGGACGCGTATATATCCGGTGTACTCTATGGCCTTCTGGCCCATGAAGGTGAATATCAGAGGGCATTGGAATATGGCAATGCAATCAGTGCGCTGAAGAACACAATTCCTGGCGATTTGCTTAGCACGGATCTGAAAGAAATTGAAGGCATTATTAAGGAACATAAGTCCACAGGGCGTATTGCCGAGATGGACAGATAGGCAGTGTCAAGGGTAATTTTACAAACAGTCTGGGAACGGAGGTGCAATGTGTCTTTCAGACACAGAGAATGGTTTTCAGACGCAAAAGCGGCTGAATAACCCTCCCCTCATAGGGGCACCGAAGTGCAGAGACGGGAATAAAAAACAGTCTCGGAACGGAGGTGCAATGTGTCTTTCAGACACAGAGAAGTGTTTTCAGACGCAAAAGCGGCTGAATAACCCTTCCCTTATAGGGGCACCGAAGTGCAGAGACCGGAACAAGTTCCCGCAAGCGGGACAAATCGCCATAAATGGCGATTGGAATAGGAGATAAATATGACAAAGAGAGAACGAGTACTAAACGCAATGGAAAACAAACCGGTGGATAAGCTTCCCATGGGATTTTGGTATCATTTTTCACCCGATGAAGATTTGGGGCAGAAGACAGTGGAAGATCATTTGAGGCTGTACAAGGAAGCGGGTATGGATTTTATTAAAGTAATGTGTGACGGATACTTTAATTACCCCAATCCTTTTATCAGTTCAGTTACCTCCGCAAAAGACTGGTTTGGAATAACGCCCATGGGAGAAGACAGCCCATATATCCGCCGTCAGGTAGAGAGGGTTAAGGCCATAGTGGAAGCTGTGGGGAAGGAATGCTGTGTATTCTATAATGTATTTTGCCCCATGTCACTGATGCGTTTTGGCACCAGTGAGGAACTTTTGATGAAACATTTGAGAGAAGACAGGGAAGCGGTCTGTCATGCGTTTGAGGTGATTGGAGAGGATATTAAGACATTGATCCGGCTGCTTTTTACAGAGGCCGGATGTGACGGCATCTATTATTGTGTGCAGAATGCGGAACAATTCCGTTTCTCGGCGGAGGAGTACAGAGAAATTGTGCGTCCGGCGGAATTGGAGGTTCTGGAATATGCCAATACCCTGAGCAAGCGTAATATTTTGCACTGCTGCGGTTGGGCAGGGGATAAAAACCGTGTGGAGGTGTGGCAGGATTATCCCGCAGCCGTGGTAAACTGGGCAGTATATGTGGAACAGATGTCTCTTGGAGAGGGCAAAAAGTTTTTTGGGGACAGGTGTGTCCTGGGGGGATTTGACAATCGTAAGTCAGGGGTATTGTACTCAGGAAGCCGCAAAGAGATTGAAGAGGAAACGGAAAAAATTGTGCGGGAAGCCGGCGTCAGAGGGGTGATGATAGGGGCGGACTGTTCCCTTCCTTCTGACATTTCCACAGAACGGTTCCGGTGGGTGCGGGAAAAACTGGATGCGCTGTCGGAGGGGTAAAAAGCCGCAAGAACACGGCATCCTCTAACGGGAAATTGGTTCCCTTATACGAGAGAAGAGTCTCATAAATGGAAACCAGAATAAAAGGAACCGCAAAACAGAACAGAGAATTCTGATTGCGGTTCTTTTTTGAACGAAAAACAGAGACCGGAACAAGCTCCCGCAAGCGAGACAAAATGCCATAAATGGCGATTGGAATAGGAGAAGTGATGGATAGAGAATTATATCATAAGGTAAGCGAATGGTTTGAAGCACATAGGGAATCCATGGTGGCGGATATTGTGAGGCTGGTGAAGATTGAGAGTATTTCGCAGCCGGGAGGAGATGAAACACCTTTTGGGAAAGGGTGTCTTCGGGCATTAAAAGAAATGCTGGCCATTGGAGAAGAATATGGTTTTCATACCGAAAACTATGACGACATGGTGGGAAGCATTGGAGCCAAAGACAAAAATTGGGTGAATCTGATAGGATTCTGGAACCATTTGGATGTGGTTCCGGTAGGAAACGGCTGGGAATACGCGCCCTTTGAGCCGATTGTCAGGGAACATTTTCTGATTGGAAGGGGCGCTCAGGATAATAAGGGGCCTGCCATAGGAATGCTTTATATGATGCGGTGTCTGAGAGATCTGGAGATTCCCCTGAAGCATGAATTGTGTCTCTTCGTGGGGACGGATGAGGAGAGGGGAATGGAGGACATTGCCCACTATACGGCTCATTATCCTACGCCGAAGCTGTCCATGATAGCAGACAGCGGTTTTCCTGTCTGTTATGGGGAGAAAGGAATTATTGAGGGGAGAATGATTGCGAGATCATGCGTGACAGAGCAGGTGCTGGAAACCCATGGAGGGAGCGCAGCCAATATGATTCCTGACAGAGCGGAGATATTGCTGGCGGATCATGCTGCGCTCAGGGAAGAATTAACCAGGCTGCTTGGGCCTGATGCGCCATCCGGCCAAACAAAAGAGATAGACCCGGAGAGGGAAGCGAATCCGGCCGGCGGTCTGGGCATGGAATGGAAAATGGAGCCGGAAGGCATTCGGATTATCGCCCATGGCACAAGCAAGCACAGTGCTTTTCCGGAAGGCAGCGTAAACGCCATACATAAGCTGAGCAGTTTCTTAACGCATTTGGACACTTTGCCGTATCAGGATAAGGAAATTTTTGCGTCCGTGGAGCGATTTTCCAGGGAATATTATGGAGAGGAGACAGGAATTGCCTTTGAAGATACGGTATCCGGCAAAACGACCTGTGCAGCCACAGTGCTTACCTTGGAAGAGGGGCATGTATGTCTTACGCTGAATATCCGTTATGGGATAACGGCGAAAGATGAGGAGAATATTTGCGCATTGCGCCAATGTGGTAATGACAACGGAATGGAATGGAAGCTGGAGCGCAATTCCAAACCAAATTATTTTCCGAAAGAGCATCCGGCAGTAGAGCGGCTCACAGGCTTATATAATGAAATTACAGGGCTGGATACCAAAAGCTTTGTCATGGGAGGCGGCACGTATGCCAGAAAGCTGCCAAATGCCTTTGCTTATGGTGTGGGAGGAATGCGGGAAAGCCAGGAGGACAAAGAGGTTAAAAAGCGCCTTTTTGGACCTGGCCATGGCGGGGCGCATGAACCGGATGAAGCTTTAAACATCCGTTTGCTCACAGAAGCAATGAAAATTTATACAATGGCCATAGTGGAACTTAATGAAATCCAGTTGTAATGATTCTTTTTTCGCTGCGGCATTTCGGAAGGGCTTTGAGAACAGGGCGGATGATATGACTCCAGTATCATTGCGAAGGAGGTTGTTTCTTAAGAATTATGTATAAAATTGCCTTTTGGGGAATGATATGTTATGATTACCATGAGTTTTTGATAGAAACATGTGTGGGAAATCCACACGGAAAGAGGGTAGAATGCTAAATAATAAATCTATTTTAATTACAGGGGGGACAGGAAGCTTCGGCAATGCTTTTACCAGTTATATCCTTGAAAATTATGACCCTAAAAAGATTATTATCTATTCCAGGGACGAATTTAAGCAGCTCAATATGCGGGATAAATTTAAGAAGTATGATTCCAAACTGAGATTTTTTATCGGTGATGTCCGTGACAGGGACAGGCTGGCGAGAGCCCTGGAAGGAGTGGATTACTGTGTTCATGCCGCCGCTCTGAAGCAGGTGCCGGCTTGCGAGTATAATCCCGCAGAGGCCATTAAGACCAATATCAATGGCGCCCAGAACTTGATTGACGCATGCTTGGACGCAGGAGTGAAAAAGGTGGTGGCATTGTCCACAGATAAGGCGGTAAATCCTGTGAACCTGTATGGAGGAACCAAATTGGTATCGGACAAGCTGTTTATAGCGGCAAATGCTTACGCAGGCAGCAAGGATATCTGTTTTTCCATTGTGCGCTATGGTAATGTGGCCGGCAGCAGAGGATCTGTGATACCAATTTTCCACAATATTATTGAAAACGGCGGAACGGAATTGCCTGTTACGGACTTCCGTATGACCCGGTTCTGGATCAGCCTGCAACAGGGGGTGGAACTGGTTATCAAAGCGCTGGAAGAGGCAAAAGGAGGGGAGACCTTCATTTCCAAGATACCCTCTTTTAAGGTGACAGATCTGGCAGAGGCTATGCTGCCCGGCTGTAAAATGCAGGAAGTGGGCATCCGTGTAGGGGAAAAGCTTCATGAAATTATGGTTGCGGTGGAAGACGCGCCAAATACCTATGAATATGATAAGTATTTTATTGTGTACCCTCAGATGGTTTGGAGTGAGAGCCGTCGTGCGGTTCCAACAGGGAAAAGGGTGCCGGAAGGATTTTCCTATAGTTCCGGGAATAATACGGAATGGCTTGGCGTTGAGGATATTCGCGGGCTTTTGAAGACAGTCCATTTTGAATAAGCTGTGAGTGTGGAGAGAAAAGGGATTCGGGGATTTAAAACAGTTGTATTTGTGGTTCGCTCCGTGAACGGCAGGCATTGGCGGCGGTGAAAATTGCGGCCGCCGCCAATGCTTCCGGACAATGGATGTGCGTACAGGCAATGGGACTGCTGGAATGGGTCGGTGGGCGAGGTTTGTAAAATATACAAAATAAGGAAGTAAAATATACAAAAATTCATGTTAGAATAGGACTGCCGGTGATAATACCTGCGGAATATTTTATGGAATTGGAGGAGTTAGGATGAAGAAAATAAAAGGTACATTGGTGGGGATGCTGTGCGGCGCGCTGCTTTTTTCACAGATGTCTGTGACATCCCTGGCAGCAGCAGAACAACCCGGATACCGGGAGGCGAAAAGAGAACTGCGGGAAGCAGTTGAGGAAATGCCTGTACTGGCACTGGTTTACCTGTGTGATGAATATGGTATCAGGACAGAAGCGGATTTTGACAGTGCTGTGGCAGTAACGGTCCCCAGCGGTACTACGGTGGAAATCAGAGACATTGCCGTAGACCGGGAAGGCGAAGTGTGGGTCTATGTAAAGGCCGGTTATGGGGAGGACGAAGTATACGGTTATATTCAGAGAAGCTTTCTGGCTACTTCCGACGAACGATTTCTGGCGTGGGAAGGGGCACAGGGAATCTATGATGCCGAATCTATTACATTTGGCGCCGGATATGCCGATGTGGCGGCTTTCCCGGAGAGTTATCGGCCGGCATTGGAGGAATTGAAACGAAATCATCCAAGTTGGATATTCGTCAGAATGGATGTGGGACTTGACTGGAACACAGTCATTAACAATGAACTCTTAGACGGAAGAAGCCTGGTTCACAAGTCCTTTCCCGATTATACAAAGGCAGGGGCTTACGACGACGGAGACTGGTTTTACGCAACAAAAGATATTTTAAAATATTATATGGATCCCCGCAATGGGCTTACGGAACAGAGGATTTTCCAGTTTGAGCTTCTTACATACAATGCCTCCTACCATACAGAGGCAGCGGTGGATACCTTTTTGAACAATACATTTATGAACAGTGAGAACCTGGCACCGGGAACAGAGGACACTTATGCCCATATTTTCTGGAAGGTAGGGTCGGATGCTGATATTCTGGTGAGTCCTTTTCACCTGGCATCCAGAGTCTATCAGGAACAGGGAAGAGGGACATCGGATCTTATATCCGGCAATTATCCGGGGTACGAGGGGTATTACAATTATTTTAATGTGCGTGCCAGCGGAACCACCCATAAGGAAGTAGTGGAGAGAGGATTGGCATATGCCAGAGATAACGGATGGAACAATGCCTATAATTCCATCAGGGGCGGCGCGAATGTGATTTCAGCCAATTACATCCGCAAAGGACAGGATACTTTATATTTGCAGAAGTATAATGTAAACCCGGATGGTTATTATCCATTATATACTCACCAGTATATGCAGAACATATCAGCACCCACTACGGAAGCTACCACGGTGAGGAAACAGTATGCGGGTGTGGGCAGCCTGGAGAATACTTTTGTATTTAAAATACCTGTCTATAACAATATGCCCGGGGCTGCGTCTCCTTATCCCACAGGGGATTCAGACAAGAATGGCCTCTGCCAGGGAGTGGACGGCGGCTGGCATTATTATGTCAACGGTACCATTGCCACGGACTATACGGGCCTTGCCCAAAATGAAGCCGGTTGGTGGTATGTGAAAAACGGCAGCCTGGACTGGAATTATACGGGGCTGGCATCCAACGAGCATGGTTGGTGGTATGTGAAAAATGGAGCTGTTGATTTTGGATACACAGGAGCCGCATCCAATGAACATGGCTGGTGGTATGTAAAAAATGGAGCCATTGACTTAAATTACACAGGACTTGCGTTATGTAACGGCGCATGGAGATATATCATTGGGGGAAGGCTTGATACTACCCATACTGGTCTGGTACAAAATGAAGCTGGCTGGTGGTATGTGAAAAATGGTCTTTTGGATTGGAATTATACAGGACTGGCATCCTATGAGCATGGTTTGTGGTATGTGAGAAATGGTGCTCTGGACTTTGGCTATACAGGGGAAGCGTCGGATGGACGTGACAGCTGGTATGTAAGAAATGGCCAGGTTGACCGTGGGTGTACGGGGCTGATGCCAATGGGCAGCGAGTGGAAATATGTGAATGGCGGCAAGATTGACCGCACCTATACAGGTCTTGTGCAAAATGAAGCTGGCTGGTGGTATGTGAAAAACGGTGTATTTGATTGGAACTACACTGGTATGGCAAGCAATGAGCATGGCTGGTGGTATGTGACAAATGGCGCTTTGGACATGGGGTATACCGGGGAAGGCGTCAATGAATCTGGCCGATGGTACCTGATAAATGGTCAGATTGCTTACGGTTATACGGGACTGCTTCTGTACAATGATGTGTGGCAGTATGTAAAAGAAGGAAAATTTCAAGACGGCCATACAGGTCTTGTGGAGAATGAAAACGGCTGGTGGTACGTAAGCAATGGCATTGTGGATTGGAGTTATACAGGTCTTGCGCAAAATGAATTCGGCTGGTGGTATGTAAGTAACGGAGGGCTGGACCTAAGCTATACGGGGGAGGCTTATCTTGGAGATGAAAGATGGTATGTGAAGGACGGCCAGGTTGACTATGGTTATACAGGATTGCTTCTGTACAATGATTTGTGGCAATATGTAAACGGTGGTAAATTTGAGGATACTTATACCGGATTGGCTGCCAATGAACAGGGGCTGTGGTATGTGAGCAATGGTGTGGTAGACTGGAATTTTACCGGTGTGGTTCAATACGAAGGCCAGAACTATTATGTTCAAAATGGGGCGGCGATTTTGTAGCGCGCAAAAGCTCATTGCGGAATTTTATGGAAGGTAGTGTCAAATGGTTTATGAAAAGCCGCAGATGAAAACAGTCTTGGAACGAGGGCACCGAAGAGAAGAGGCGGAACTGGAATTAGGAAAAAGGAGGGGATGTGGATGGAACAGTTGGCGGTTTTTGGCGGTATTCCGGTCAGGGATACTCCCATTCATTATGGAAAGCAGTACATTGATAAGGATGATGTGGCAGCAGTGGCGGAAACTCTGGAACATGGGGATCTGACCTGTGGTCCCAGGATTGAGGAACTGGAGAGGAAACTCTGTGATGTGACAGGGGCGAAATACGCGGTGGCTGTGTGCAATGGCACCGCAGCCCTTCACCTGGCCGCTATGGCGGCCGGGTTTGGGGAAGGGGACGAAGTGATTGTCAGTGCCATTACTTTTGCGGCTTCTGCCAACTGTGTCCTGTACTGCGGCGCCAAGCCGGTATTTGCGGATATTAATCCACAGACCTACAATATAGATCCCCATGCCATAGAGAGACTTATTACCCCCCATACCAGGGGGATTGTGGCAGTGGACTTCACAGGCCAGTCCATAGAACATGACGCAGTGGAGGCCATATGTAAGAAACATAACCTGATATTGATTGAGGATGCGGCCCATGCCATTGGCACCAAGTATAGCGGACGTCCTGTGGGCAGCATGGCGGATATGACCTGTTTTAGTTTTCATCCGGTGAAAACCGTGACAGCCGGGGAAGGGGGCGCCATAACCACCAATGACGAACAACTCTATCGAAGGCTTGTGCGTCTTAGGACCCATGGCATTACCCGCAGACGGGAAGAGATGGCGCATCCTACAGATGCCCCATGGTATAATGAAGAGGTGGAGCTGGGGTATAATTATAGACTGACGGATATACAGGCTGCGCTGCTTATAAGCCAGCTTGGAAAGCTGCCTGCGTTTTCAGCCCGCAGAAAGGAAATTGTGGCAAAGTATGACAAAGCCTTTGGGGAAATGCCGGAACTGGTGGTACAGAAGGAGATTCCGGAATCTGACACCACCAGGCATCTCTATATTTTGCGAATTAATCCGGAGAGACTAAAGTGTGACAGACGGCAGTTTTTCGATGCGCTGCATGGAGAAAATATTTATTCCCAGGTGCATTACCTGCCGGTGTATTGGCATTCTTATTACGAGAAGCTGGGATATACCAAAGGACTATGCCCCAATGCGGAGAAGTATTATGAGGAAGTCTTAAGTCTTCCGCTGTATTATAGTCTGACGGAAGAGGATGTGGAAAGTGTCATTGAAGCCGTAAAAAAAATTGTGGCATATTACAGGAAATAGAGGTTGCGTATGGAAGACGGAAAGAAAATACGGCTCAGAAACAGGATCATTGATGTGGTGATATTTGTCATATTGCTGGCGGGAGTATCCGCTGTAACACTGGTCTTGTTTTACAGGCAGACCATGGGAAGCACGGCGGGATTTCACTCGGATATGAAGGCGTATATTCTGGAAATGCAGGGACTGGATAGTGGGTATCATTTTCCCTATCCGGTCTTCTTTCGGCTGGGGGCGTTGATTCACCTGTTTGCGCCGCCGGAATTGTCGGTGGCCATAGCTACCATGGCGCTGAACAGTCTGGGAATAGTGGTGACAAAGCTGGCCTTTCATCATCTTGCCTTTGAAAGGTTGGAACAGGGGATGTTTATGTGGCGTTTTAAAGGGGGGATGGACAGCAAAAGACCCGATTTGAGTTGGCTGGCCGGATGCCTTATCAGTGTGGCCGCCATATCCCTTTTTTTTATTTCCATGTTGTTTCCGCCCACAGGAATCTATCTGCCGGGTATCCGTTTCAGATACCTGGGTGTATTCTCTCCGAATCCGTTTCATAACGCCACTTATATGGCAGCCAGGCCCTTTGCTGTTCTGGCGTTTCTGTGGTTTGTAAAATTATTGCCAGTGTACGAAGAGGGTGTACGCAAAACCACAGGCAAAGATTATATTCTTTTTTCCCTTTTTCTGCTGTTGGCCACCATGACAAAACCAAGCTTTACCCTTGTCATGGTAAGCACGGCGGGGCTGGTTATGCTGTACCGTCTTCTGCGCCGGGGATTTCGCAATTTTGTGCCTGCCTTACAATTGGGACTATGCTTTGTGCCCACATTTGTTGATCTTCTCTACCAGTATCAGGGAGTCTTCGTGCCGGCGGAGGGAGAAGAAGGCGGCGTGGGGTTTTGTTTTGGAGAGGTATGGACACAGTATTGTTCCAACATAGTGCTGGCAGTGGGACTGGCAGTGGGATTCCCGCTTTTGGTGCTTCTGCTGAATTACAAAGAATGCAGAAAAAATACTTACTTTGGTTTTTCCTGGCAGTTGTATTTGGTAAGTTTTGCGGAAGCGTTTTTCCTGTATGAGAAAGGATTCCGCAAATATGACTTTAATTTTTCCTGGGGATACATGTATGGCATTTTTTTCTGCCATTTTTGCGCATTGCTGGTATTGCTGCGAAAGACGGCAGACAAATGTGGTGGAAGTCATGGCTTGAAATCCTTCGCAGGCAGAAAAGCATCATTTTATATGGGGCAGGCTGAATATGGGGAAGGCCCGGAAGAGGAGGAAACAGGGGGGAGGCTTCCGGGCAGGAAGAAGATTTGGCTGGAGAGTGTACTGCTGGCAATTCAGTGGCTGGCATATCTTGGGCATGTGGTGTGTGGGCTGGTTTACTTTAAATCTATTTTCGGCGGCGCAATGTATTATTGACCTTTTCCGATAACAGTTCAGTGACCTGTGAAAGGCCCCTGGCAGTGTAGGGCAGCAGAAAAAGGCCGTACAGGAAGATATATCTGGCGTTGGCTTCCCAAATCATGTGGAAGAGGAAGCCTCCAAAGACAGTGATGAGTCCCAGGAAGGCGTACAAGCCAAAATCTCCTGCGCCGGAAGGGGCGTTCCATGTGGCGCCGCCCGGGGCGCCGGTATCCGGGACAGGGGCAATGTGCCTTGGGCACAGGGAGAACAGGCAGAACAGGAAAGCGCCAAGGTAAAGGATATTCTGATAAAGATTGCAATAGGCAATGAGATACCTGCTGTGGCGGCCTTCATATAAGGAATGAAAAAAGGGGCTTCGTCCGCCGAAGGTGGCCAGAGTAGCCTGACGGCAGGCATAGGAGCCGTCCGTCCACTGGGAGAGAAATTTTTCCAGATAGAATCCGGCAGCATAGTCAGGGTGTGCCTGAAAATAGGCCAGTCTTTCCTGTATTGCCGCCCTGCTGACCAGGGCCGTGGCTTCTGTATCCATTCCCGTGTCCCTGTAAGTGTTGAAATTAAAACCGTTGTACCAGCCGTTGGCTCGGGAAGATTCCTGCATTCCCATGGCAAAATAGGAGATGGCGGGAACGCCGGAGCGTATGGTACTGCCGGAGCGGCTCTCGTAAAATTTTTGAACGCATGGAAGGATCATAAGGGCACAGAATAGATACAATCCTGCCAGCAGGAGGGCATGGGGGCGTGAAGATTGGATGCCGTGGAAAGATTTAGCGGAAGTTTCCAGGTCCTGGGATGCTGGATTGGGCTGCCCATGGCACTGTTTACCGGCACATAATAAAACCAGAACAAGGGCAATGATAAATATGAGGGAATTTTTGCGCAGCATGACGCCCAGTGTGAGAAAGCAAAGACTTCCCAAAGCAAAAAGGGCAGAGGTTGGTCTTTTTTTGCCGTCGGCGGAAATGGCATTGCCTGATAAGAACCGAAGGAGCAAATAGTGTCCAATGGAGATGGCGGCAAAAGAAGGAATCTCTCCATAGACGAAGGATGTATACATAAGAAAGGGGCAGTTTGCGCCTGCCAACAGCAGGTATAGGCAGTCTGCCCTTTTGTCCTGCCAGAGCATATGGACAATTTTTTCCTGATAGTATATGATGACGCAGCCTAAGAGCAAATATATTATTTTGATAAAATGGTATGCGTGCTGGTCAATTCCGGTCAGTTTCCATAATCGAATGAATAGTTCCCAAAAGGCAGCCAGCCCAATTTGCTGGGGATAATAGGAAAGATAGGACTCTGTGGGGTGTATCACGGAAGTATCTCCCAGGGCAAGACTTTGCGCAATGTCATACACGGAATAGGCATCCGCTGCGGGAACGGTTTTCCCAAAGAGAATTTGCGTAATTCCACAAAAAATACACCAGAACAATACGAAAACCCGCAGGATTCTGTGGGCATGAAGGGATTTCCCGGAAATATAAGCAGCCGGGAGAAGGAAAAACAGGCCCATAATCACTGTCCCTGGCAATGACAGCAGCGGGGAGTCCCATGCCAGAAGCACTTCCTGAGTTTCCATGTTGACGGAATAGGCGGTCAGAAAGAAGGCGCCAAGCAGCAGGATGCCCAGAAACAAAACCATGAGTACCCGGATAAACCCCAGGATAAAAGTACCTGTCTTCTTGAGAAACTGTTCCATAATTTTCCGATTCCTTTCTATTTTAATGCCCTTTGATTCTGACTCCGGTTTATAATACTTTTGAGCAATGCCCATACACAGCCCTTACAGTTTCTAATATCGATATTAGCAAGGATGCGGCAAATCCCTGGCTGACGCTCTGAATTATATCATAGCCCATATTCAGCGTCAACCTGCGGTTTGTGAAGTCCCAAGCGCAAAGCCCTTTTTCACAACCAAACAAAAAAGGGGGCGACCGGAAGAACTGCAGGATACGGTATGCAGGCTTGTGAAGGGCCTGATAAGC
>CAJUGT010000101.1:0-4661 GCA_910586435.1 uncultured Acetatifactor sp.
GTGACATATCGGGATGGGCACATTCAGGTTCATACAACATGGAAGAAACAGTAATTAGAAAATTTTGAAAAAACTTGTAACGAAAAGCCAAAAAAACGGATGTATTGTATAGAAAGACCTGGCAGGCCGCAGGTACTTTCTATAGATAGTATGGATGTAGACGCCGGACTCGAACCGTTCTTTGGGACATTGAAAAAGGAAGGAGGGAGAGATGGAGGAAATATATAAGAGATACTCCCAGGTGGTATATCACTTTCTCTATGTGAAATGCGGGAATCCGGAGCTGGCGGAGGATTTAATGCAGGAGACATTTTTAAGGGCGCTGGAGGCAATTGAATCCTATGATGAAAGCTGTAAAATATCCACCTGGCTTTGTCAGATTGCGAAGCATCTTTTGTACCAGTATTGGGAGAAGAACAACAAAGCCAGGTTACAGGAGTTGGAGGAGACACAGGAAGTAGACCTGAAGGCCTCTGATGACACGGAACAGAAGGTGATGTTAAGGCTTGAACTGATGGATGTATGGGATAGATTACAAAAACTCCCATCGGATATGAGACAAGTAATGGAATTGAGAGCCATCAGTGATATGTCGTACAAGGAGATTGGGGAAATGCTTGGGAAAAGTGAAAACTGGGCAAGGGTAACTTTTTATCGTGGAAAAATGATATTGGTAAAGGAGGCAGTATGGAAAAAATGAAATGTGCTATCGTACAGGACTTAATACCATCGTATGTGGATGAAATCTGCTCGGACGCAACCAGAGAATGTGTGGAGGAGCATATAAAAGGATGTGGAGAATGCCGGCAGATGATAGAACTTTGCAAAAATCATGTGACATCGGGGAAAAAAATAGAACAGAGGGAACTGGACGGTTTGAAGAAAATAAAACGCATCGGACAATTCAAGGGACAGATCTGCTGCGGGCTGGCGCTGTTTCTTATGGTGTCTTTTGCCATGAATGTGTTTGTGGTAGGGGACGCTTCTTCCGATGCCATGCATACCCCTGTATTTATTGCCTGCCTGATACTTATACTTGTGTCGGGGGCAGGATATACCAAAAGGACAGAAATGGGTGGAACACAAAACGGCAGGAAGAGCGCAGGCGGTGGAATCCTTCTTCTATGCGTTTTGTCAATGGTAATTGGAGTATACATGTTGGGGCTGAATGTCAGTGTTATAAAAATGATTGTGGATGGAAAAAGTGATTTTTGGGGAATGGAACTTCTCAAGGTAGGTCCTTTTCTGACAAAACAGGTTCTTGTAGGGTATGTGATATTTATGGGGTTCTTTTTATATGATCTTTTCCGAATTTACAGACAGGGCAAAGATGGAAACTGGCTGTTGTGCCTCCATACCACAGGATGTTTTCTGATGCTGCAATTTATGATCTGGATGAGAAGGATGGATACCATCGAAACACTGCTGCCATCCGTGCTGTGTATGACGGCTTTTACATTGCTGTTTGGTGTCCTGGGGATTGCTGTCAGCATTGTGATGGGGGACTATGTCAAGAGAAGAATGAACTGACATAGTGCTGCGCTGCCGTTGGCCGACTTTAGCGGCAGCGCAATATATCAGCGCATGTATCAGCTCTGTTTTTGTTTTCGTGCCCCCTGCCGTACCATAGTTTAGCAGCTTCTTATGATAATTCATCATTATTGGCGCTATCAGGTCTGAACGGGAACGCTCGTATCAGTGCTTGGAGGAAAAAAATGGAGATTTTATTGTAATCGAGAATATCATACTGTATAATTGAGAAATGGAATGAGAAACGAATATGAGGTTTGGTTTGCAGTGAAATGACGAAACAGGAAAAGGAGAGAAAATGAAGCGCGGAATAAAAGGGAAATGGAGATATTTGACGGTGATACTGTCTGTGGCGCTTTTGGCAGGAGGTATTCCATGGTCTGCCCAAAGAGCAAGCGCGGCTGGAATGGACATGCGGTATTTAACGGTGGATGGAATTCAATATGACGATGAGAGGGAGACATTGATACGCTGCCCGGAGGAAAAGGCGGGAATGGTTGACATACCTTCGGGCATTACAACGATTGGACAGGCTGCTTTTCGGTATTGCGGTAATTTGACGGGCGTCAGTATACCAAAAAGCGTTGTAAAAATAGAAAGGGAAGCCTTTGCCTTTTGCGGAGGGCTGACAGGTATTCATATTCCATTTCCAAAGGACTCATCCTATACATTGATTATAGGAGAGGGGGCTTTTCAGGGATGTGGCAACTTGAGGTATGCTGCGCTGCCAAAGGAGTTTGGGCTGGAGGGGTCTGAAGAGAAGTACATAGAGCCGTTCAAAGGTTGTTCTCAATTAAAGGCGGTATATTTTGCCGGAAGTCAGAGAGATGTGGCGGAAATCCGATGTTTTTTACCCTCAAAAGGGTATTGGGAGATAGCCCCTGACTATTATTCTTATTCAGGGATGGACCGTAAGAAATATCTTCTGAAATGTGTAAGAGAAGCTTTTGGATTCTCGGAGGAAGTGGCAATTTACTTTGATGTGGATGCGGATGTATATCAATATGACATATTATGCGATGACACATTGGAAATCACCGGGTATGCGGGAGGGGAGAAGAGTGTCATTCCTGCGTATCTGGATGGAAGGCAGGTGAGTGCCATCGGAAGCGGCGCTTTTTCCGGGAAAAGCGTTATTTCTGAAATGCTTCTTCCTGAAGGCATCAGAAGCATTGGGGCCAATGCCTTTTATGGATGCAGTGGTTTGCGCAGTATCAATATTCCCATGGGGGTTGCGGAGATAGGGCGGAATGCTTTGGGAGGATGCGCGAATCTGGAGGACATATATTATGCCGGCAGCGAGGGCCAGTGGGAGAGTATTCTCAAAGGCAGCACAGTTGACGCAGAGGTTTATTATAATTGTGAGCCTTCCGAATATTCCTGTTTGATTCAGGAAGACGGAACGGTTTTTGTCTCCGGATATGGGGGAACAGGCGCGGATATTACAATTCCCAGGCTGCTGGAAGAAAGGGAAGTTACTGGGATTGAGGCAGGAACATTTGCGGGACGCAATGGGCTGAAAAGTGTTGGTATCCCCGAGAGTGTGGGGCGAATAGGGTTAAATGCTTTCAGCGGATGTTATGGGCTGAAGGAAGTGTATTATGCAGGAAATAAAAAGCAATGGGGACAGATAGCGATTGCGGGAGGAAATGAGTACCTCACCCAGGCAGCCATTCATTATAAGGATAATTCAGATGAGCCAATTCGCTATTATACAGTTTCCTTTAATGCCTGGGGAGTAGCGGAGTATCAGGATCAAAGTGTTGCGGAAAATACTTTTGCCCTGGCGCCGGGAGAACCTGTGCGTGGGGGGTATGTTTTCCTTGGGTGGTTCAATGGGGAGGATAAATGGGATTTTGAGTACGGCAGAGTACAGAGTGATATGGTTTTGAACGCAAAGTGGGAGAATAAAGAAAAGGTCGTTGTAAAGGAAGTCTTCGGAAAAATGGAGCTGGTTGATGGGGAAGATAATGTTATTATCGCAAGGGGAACGGAGAGAAATCTGGATGCCAGCGGTTTGGCGAAGTATACTTTTAAGAAAACGAACTGGCAGGTTACATCCGGCGCGGATGTAATTCGTATCAGCTCCACCGAAGGCAGATCCATAACCATGAAGGCGGAAAAAGAGGGGACGGGTGTGATTGAGGCGGCGGTCTACAGCGAGTATTGGATGGCCCAACCGGGGGAATCGAAGCCTGTTTTTAAAGACAGTGACACCACATTTCATAATTTCAAGTATCGTGTTGTCTCCCATGTGACGGAAATCAAAATGGACAGCGCACAGATAAATTTGAGTTTAGGAAGTTCCCTTCCTTTGGGTTATTCCACCACACCGGCTTCTAATTACGCAAGAAGCTTAAGTGGATTAACATTTTCTACCTCTGATTCCGGAGTGGCGGTTGTCAGTGAGGATGGAATAGTGACGGCAACCGGCTATGGTACCGCTACCATCAGAGCGTATCTTAAGAACAGTGGGTTGACAGCAGAGGCTTTCTGCGAGGTAGTTGTTTCGGAAGCAGGTTCTGTTGTGCCTACGCCTGTGCCAACTGAAAGACCTGGAACAGGAGTACCTACACCTGTGCCCACGGAAGGGCCAGGAACAGGAGTGATTCCGCCTGTGCCAACTGAGGAGCCAGGAACAGGAGTGATTCCGCCTGTGCCCACAGAAGAGCCAGGAACAGGAGTGATTCCGCCTGTGCCCACAGAAGGGCCAGGAACGGGAGTGATTCCGCCTGTGCCAACTGAAGGGCCAGGAACGGGAGTGATTCCGCCTGTGCCAACTGAAAAGCCGGGGCCGGGAGTGACCACACCGGAAAATCAAGATGGACTGGTGTTGGCGGAAGATGGAAACTGGTATTATTATGTCAATCAACAGATTGCGTTTGACTATACAGGGTTGGTCAGTAATGAAGCGGGTTGGTGGTATGTAAGAAATGGCAGGATAGATTTTGAATATACCGGTTTATGTTATGACCCGGTGTGGGGTTGGTGGCTGATAAGCGGAGGAACGGTAGCGTTTGAGTATACTGGTCTATGGAACGACCCGGTGTGCGGCTGGTGGCTGATAAGCGGAGGAACGGTAGCGTTTGAGTATACTGGTCTATGGAACGACCCGGTGTGGGGCTGGTGGC
>CAJUGT010000101.1:4906-14175 GCA_910586435.1 uncultured Acetatifactor sp.
TAAATGGAGGGACGGTAGCGTTTGAGTATACTGGTCTGTGGAACGACCCGGTGTGGGGCTGGTGGCTGATAAATGGAGGGACGGTAGCGTTTGAGTATACTGGTCTGTGGAACGACCCGGTGTGCGGCTGGTGGCTGATAAGCGGAGGGACGGTAGCGTTTGAGTATACTGGTCTATGGAACGACCCGGTGTGGGGCTGGTGGCTGATAAATGGAGGAACGGTAGCGTTTGAGTATACGGGCTTGTGGAATGACTCTCTGCTTGGAGTGTGGTATATTCAGAATGGCTGTATTGATTTTGGCCGCAGTAACGCAGCGTAAAGCAGATTGACACTTTGACTTTGAAGAAAGAAACCCGATGGTTATGTCAGAAAGAAGGCATTTCCATCGGTTTTCGTACTGTATGGAAAGAGTATTTGCTGCATTTATAAAGGGCATACAATTCCGAAAAGGGTATTTTTAAAAGATGGACAATATGAGTATCTCCACACTCATGACATCATTCATTTTACCGGTTTTTACGGCCTCTTCCGCTTCCACGCATTTCTCTACCCCACGGCGCAGAACGGATGCCTTGAACTTGGCTGCCTGACTGACATATTTGCCTGCGATAAAAGGGGTAACTCCTATTTTTGAGCCAATGGTACGATTATCATAGCCTCTGGATTTCAGCTCTTTTGTTTGTAGGAGCATATGGCATTGTCTTGCCATAAGGAAGAGGATTCGCATGGGTGGCTCTTTCAGGGCCAGGAGATCATAATATAAATCAAGAGCCTGTTGCTGTTGTCTGGCGGCAATGGCATTGATCATATCAAAAATATGGTTGCTCACCCGGGTAGTGCAGATGGCTTCCACATCTTCCCCAGTGACAACGTCCCGCTCCATACAATAACATATCAATTTTTCCAGCTCCATTTGAATGTTGTCCATCTCCGTACCTGTCTTGGATAAGAGGAGAAGGGCAGTGCTCTCAGTGATTTTTTTGCCTTCTTTGGCCAGGACACTGGCAATCCAATGTTTCAGAGTATTTTCATCCTGAAAGACAAATTCTGCGGCGAAGCCCTTGGACTGTATGGTTTTGTATATTTTACTTCGCTTGTCCACTTCACTTTCCATAAAGATGAAGAAAGTAGAATCATTTGGAGAGGATAGATATTCCGCCATTTTTTCTCCACCGGATTTGAACAATCCGCTGTCAGTAATGAAGATGACCCGATGTTCGGCCAGAAAAGGCAATGTCTCCGCAAGGTCGATTATTTCGCTTACAGGCAGATCTTTACCTTCAAAGTAGTGAGTATTCATAGTATCACTGTCGGCGGAGAGGGCCTTCCTTAGCTTATCCCGGTACTGCCGGCGCAGATATCTTTCTTCTCCGTATAGAAGATAAGCCTGTTTGAAAGTTCCCTGCCGGATATCTTCATTTATTTGTTTCATGTTGGCGTTTGCGGATGCTTTTTCGTTTTGATTCTTCATGTTTTTTGCTCCTGTTTTTCTAACAGTATTACTTTTCATAGTATAACATAAAACACATGGAGATTGTAAACTGTTTGCGATACTTTCACAAAAAATGTACAGTTTGAGTCAAAATTCTTAATTTTTCTTTTGTTGACTATGCTTCGAGAATGGATTATGATGAGCGCATGTGGGAGTCAGGGCAGGAGAATTGAAAAGGGAGTAAGCAGGTTCAGGCAGGGAAGCGGAAAATAGCATTGGACAATCGCTGGAAGGCAGGAAAGGAAGAAAATGTTTGGCAGAAAAAAACGGATTGTGACTGTGGAGTATGACAGGGAGAATTGGGTACCAGTATTGAAATGCAGCATTTGTAATGGGGAACAGGTAGCGGGATTCCGTAACGTTCATAATAAAGAATTTAGGGAAGAATGTCTGATACGCAGTCAGGAAGAACTCACTGCCTTCAAGCAAAAATACGGGCTTACAGAAATACGGAAGGAATATTGAAGATAACCATAAACTGTTCTCGAATGTCATGGTACTGAGAGGCAAAGTGTGCTAAAGCACACTGCGGAACTGGAATAGTCCAGCTAAGAAATGTCAAGCCATTTATTATCAATGTTTCGCTGGACAGGTGGGGGTGCGAAGGCGCACGAGAGCAAATTTCATGAGACACTACTTAGTGTCTCTGGTTACTTCCGAATGAAATTTGTCTCTCCTGTGTGTGCGCCGAAGGAACCTCACCCTTTAGTGCCGTTGCGCAGCGACTTAAAATAGGAGAAAAACACAAATGGGAAAATTATTATATTGGATTGTGGAAATCATAGCGAAGATACATAATCGTTTGTTAATGCTAAATGATGCTTATGAATACAATTTTTCGGACAAGGAACTTCATTTTCTGATTATTGGCGCATTGGGGATGGCAATGATATTTGTTGTACACCCTGTATTTAAATGGTTGGCGAAACATGGACATGTTATGGTAATCAGTTGGATATATGTATTTACAATGATTATAGTCATTACATTTGCGATTGAAATCGGACAAAGGGTGACACATACAGGAACGATGGAATTTGCGGATATTATGTTTGGCGTGATGGGATTTATCTGCATGTTTCTGGTTTTTCTGGTAATTCGGGGAGTGTATCATCTGATATTAAATGCAATGGAACACTGGTTAAAAAAATAGCCTTTCACTTTCATGGGCAATGAAAAGTAGTTTATTTTTGAGGGATGAAATAGTTTGCTCTTTTCTTGACAAATATATCGGAGGATGATATATTATACATAAGATATATCGAATGACGATGTATTGTAGGATGATATATTTATTGAGGTGGTTTGTCAAGGCGAATGAACGGTGATTTTTGAAACTGGTATCATCTGAGACAGGAGACAGGAGACAGGAGACAGGAGGCTGGTATGCGGGAGAAACAGGATAACTTACAGAAAAATATTCCGCTCACAGAGGCTTTGTTTTACATTCTGTTGTCAGTAAGAAAACCAAATCATGGCTATGGGATTATCCAGGAAGTGGAGAAAATGACCCAAGGCAGGGTGGTATTGGGGCCGGGAACTCTGTATGGCGCCATACAGTCCATGGCGGCAAAGGAATGGATTCAAATCTATAGCGAGGCGACGGATTCACGAAAGAAGAAGGAATATATCATCACGGATCTTGGAAGGGAAGTATTCGCGGAAGAAAGAAAACGTCTGGAAGAGCTTCTGCGTAATGCCGCAATGATGGAGGGAGAAGAAAATGACTAAATTCCGATTGTTTTTTAACAAAGATGAAGAAACAAAGTGGCTCAATGAAATGGCTGGCGACGGATATGCTTTGACTGGCTTTGCGGCAGGGGTTTATGTTTTTGAGAGATGCCAGCCAGGGGAGTATATATATCAGATTGATATTACGGAAGGTATGTTCAGAGTGAACAGCGATTACAGGGATTTTATGAAGGAAGCGGGAATTGAAATTATATCCATGTGGGGAATGTGGGTAATTCTTCGGAAAAAGGCGGCGGAAGGGGAGTTTGTATTATACACGGATGTGGAGTCAAGCATTGTCCATTATAAAAAGATTAAGAAAATGTTCATGATTGCTATGGTGTTAGAGTGTGTGTGCCTGTTGATGGAATTAATAGCGTTTATTGGCGGCGGGGGAATCTTGGCATTGGTGTTCAGTTTTTTCTTGGCAGCGATGATTATTGTATTTATAAAGGAAATAATGCGTGTGAGCGATATTCTGGATGAATTGAAGGAAAGAATCGGAGAAGGATTAAGAAGAAACAGAAAATTGCCGTCCCTTTTCATTCCCGTGGGGCTGTTAATGAACGGGCTGGGAATAGCGATAACAGTGGAGGCCATTGACAGGTATGGAGCGCCATTTGGAGTTCTGAAAGGTTTTTGTCATATCATTGCCATTGTATGCATGGCTATTGGCATTGTGCATACTGTGCGGCAGGGGTAGACTGATGTAAAGCCCATTTTTTACCGAATATTCAGTAAAAACTGGAGAGAAACTGTAAGATAGGGATGGTGAACAAGCTTGCCTTCACTGTGAACAAGAAAACTTTAACTGGGCTTTTGGGAATCCCCTAAAAGCCTGTTACTGTTATATTTTAGCCAGGAGTGGGTTAAGAAGTATTCCAGCCTGCCATTCAATATAGAATAATTCATCAAAATCAATCTTGACATGGGGAAATGCATGATTTCTAATTTATCTTAATTTTAAAAATAGTGGAGGAAAGTGTAGAATGGAAGATATACGGAATAGGGATAGACTTTTATTAAGAAGTAATATATAATAAATTCATAAGGCAGTGTCAAAAGGATTATAAAAAATGCCCATTTCCTTGCTGGGGGTTCGACATGAAATTCTGGTTGCCTGTTCCAAAAAGGAGAGGCATAGGTTTATACTCCCAGAAACCATTGAATTTACTGAAGTGGAACCGGTTTTTCGTCTTCAGGGCGCCGATGGTGTAGAAGCCCTTTCTGAACGGATGTCCATAGTCCTGCTTCCCTTTGAGATGGGACTGGTGGAAATATGCGTCTTCAACTGAATGCAGAGCCTGTGATGAAGGCTTTGTCTTAGAAGAGATGATGTCATTCATGATGCAGAACACAGGCTTCCCAAAGGGGTATTTACTGAAGATTCATTTTAAGCGCTAAAAATAATTATCAAGCAGGGACATCAAATGATTCAGATATCTTTAGTGATCCAGAGTAAATCAGTCAGAATGTGATAAAGAAATATTATTATGGAAAAGAAAGGGAAGAAACTATGGGATGGTTAATTTGTCTGATTATTTTTGGGCTTACTACAATAACAGGAATAGCGATGAAAATTTCAACGCAGAACACTTCGGATTATCCAGTTCCTCTTATAGTGGTAATGGTTTTATTGAATGTATTCTTTTTTATAAAATACAGGAAGTCACAAGCAGTGAATATTGCAGAAAAGAAACGAATGAAGGAACTGGCAAAGAGGACAGTGACAGCAAAACACCATGCAGGCCTTCCGCTTTCGCCAGGTACAATATGTAACATTATTTACGAAAAAGGCTGCATCAGTATTACAGGAGGTGGAAATAGCTTCGAGCTGGCAAAAAATAAAATAACGGATATATCTCCAGGGCCGATATCGGGGCAATCGACAGTGGTATATGGGTATGGTAGTTATTTGATTATTACATATCGGGTAGGGGAGGAGATAAAGTATATTCGTTTTAAATTTTTGGAAGAAGATTATAAGAGCAGGAAAAAGGCAAAAAAATGGAGGGAAGAGTTAAGTCGTCAAGCGGTGGGGAACGGGATGGACAGGACAATTCAATTATAACAAAAGCAGAGGTGTTATGTAAGATTGAATAGATCGAACATTCAAGAGGAATATATCCACATAATAATATGTACGTTATTGGATACAGTATTTTTAATTCAAGTGATTGGAAATAGATTAGAACAGAAAATCAGCAATAAAAATATATGGAATGGATAATCAGAGAGCCTGGAGACAGGTTCTCTTTTTTAATAGCAAAAAAGAAAGGAAGGTTTTGTATGGAAACAATGATGAGAGAAAATGCGGATTATATGGCGGTGCTCAATGGTATTATCAGCGTCACGAGTGTGGTAATGCCAGTTATGGAGGCTATGTATGAGGCAATGAACCTGGAGGTTGACACAAGTTATTTAGAGGAAGCGGGAGTTGTAACTGACCAAATCGCAGATAAAACGCAGGAACTAAGTTCTATTATGGAAATGAACGCAGAGTTGGATGTGTCATTGTGCAGAACAATTAATGTGGAGTTGTATCATATGGTCATGGATATCTCAGCTGATAGACTGTCATGTTTTCCACATCTATCTTAACCACGGAAGAATTTTCATAATGATCATTGTCCAGGTTGACAAGGCCCTTTGCGCAGTCTAGCATGTGAACACATGGCTGGATAGCCAGCTCTTTCATCAGATGTTCTTGGACATAACTGTTATAGAAAGAGACCCATTCCTCAATTTTGTATTTCGCAAGAAGTTTGAGCGTCACATAATCCATTGAGCGGCTGGAAGGCGATACAATTTCAATAATCCAATCCGGCGCGCCTTTGCGCCCATCATCTGTAAGCTTTCCCTTGTCACAAATTACAGAAATATCAGGCTCGAGATAAAGTGTATCATCAGTGTTCAAAAATACTGCAAAGGGAGAAGGGAAAATTTCACAATCTCCATTTTTATGTCTAATATAATCTTCTATAAGCTACGCAAAATTCTTTAATAATCTTTGATGCTTTGTGTCATGCGCTGCTGGGTCTGAACAGTGACATGGAAGGTATATCCTGAACATTCTTGCATTTATGGGAATCATAGAGTATAATTATCAAAGTAACAAGGCACTATTTTTGCTGAGAGATTAGAATGTTTTACAATATACATTTACTTGCGTGTGGTGAATCAAAAAGAGAAGGAAGGGAAGAAAAGCGGAAATGGAAGAAATTGTGGATACAATGTCAGGCGAGAGGATGCAGTTTGCCGTATTGATAGACGCGGATAACATCAGCTCAAAATACGCAGTGACAATTTTTGAAGAATTGGAGAAGTATGGTTTGTCCACATACAGGCGTATTTATGGGAACTGGTCGAAGGGAAACGGCTGGTCAGAGGGGATGCTGCTGGAACATTCCATTATGCCGGTGCAGCAGTTTTCCTATACGACGGGGAAAAATGCCACGGATATGGCCATGGTAATAGATGCCATGGATATTCTGTATAAGAATAAGGTGCAGGGATTTTGCCTGGTGACAAGCGACAGTGATTTTACAAGGCTTGCCATGCGTCTGCGGGAAGAAAATATGTTTGTGCTGGGAATGGGAGAATCCAAGACCCCTCTGGCACTGGCCAGGGCCTGCAATAAATTTATCCATCTGAATCTGGTAGCAGAGCAAAATATGGTGGAGAGAAATTCCAAGACAGGCGGAGCTGCTGTGGTATTGGATGAGGAGGCTGCCGAGGAACAGAATGTGACACCTATTTCCGAAGTGCGTCAGGCAATTTTGACTCTGATTAATGAAAATGGTGGGAAGAGGGTGGACCTGGCACAGATTGGCAGCAGGCTGAATGATAAATTTACGGATTTTGATGTACGAAATTATGAATATACAAAACTGAGCACTATGATTTCTCAGGAGTTAGGGGCCGATCTGAGTATCAGAAAAATCAATAACCAGCATTATGTGGAACGCCGCTCCATGCTGAATAAAGAAGAGCTGGAACAGGAAATTTGTCATATTATTGAGAAGAATGGCGGGATGGTGGAAAACCTTGCCTTTTTAAATGATGAACTGCATAAGAAATACAGGCAGTTGGACTTCAAACAGTTTGGTTACAATCGGATTTCCAGTTTCCTGCGAAGTCTGGAATCGGTAACGGTGCATGAAAACGAAGTTTCACTGAAAGACAGAAAGTAGCGGACTGGATATGGATTCAAATATATTTGAGTATATGCGGGGCAATGATATGGAAAAAGAAGCGCCGCTTGCCGCCAGAATGCGGCCGAGAACTTTGGAAGAGGTAGTGGGGCAGGAGCATATTGTGGGAAAAGACAAGCTTCTTTACCGTGCCATTAAGGCGGATAAAATCAGGTCTGTTATTTTTTACGGACCGCCCGGGACGGGGAAAACCACGCTTGCCAAGGTAATTGCCAATACCACCAGTGCTGAATTTACCCAATTGAACGCCACGGTGGCGGGCAAAAAAGATATGGAAGAGGTGGTGGCGAAGGCCAGGGACAATCAGGGGATGTACGGGAAACACACCATTCTTTTTATTGATGAAATTCACAGATTTAATAAGGGACAGCAGGATTATCTTCTTCCTTTTGTGGAGGATGGGACTTTGATACTCATCGGGGCAACCACAGAGAACCCTTATTTTGAAGTCAACGGGGCGTTGCTGTCCCGTTCCATTATATTTGAGCTGAAACCCATTCCCAGAGCTGCGGTAAAAGAATTAATAAAAAAGGCAGTCTATGACCCTGACAGGGGGATGGGGGCATATGACGCCGATATTGAGGAGGACGCTCTTGAATTTCTTGCGGATATTTCGGGAGGGGACGCAAGACAGGCCATGAATGCCATAGAACTGGGCATAATGACTACCGAGAGAGGGCAGGACGGCAGAATTCATATTACATTGGATGTGGCGCAGGAATGTATTCAAAAAAGGGCGGTGCGGTATGACAAGTCCGGTGACAGTCATTATGACACCATTTCGGCATTTATCAAAAGTATGAGAGGTTCGGACCCGGACGCAGCGGTATATTATCTGGCAAGGATGATTTACGCGGGAGAAAATGCTGCCTTTATTGCCAGGAGGATTATGATATGCGCAGCGGAGGATGTGGGGAATGCAGATCCCAATGCCCTGGTGGTAGCGACGAACGCCTCTCTTGCGGTGGAGAGGATTGGTATGCCGGAAGGGCAGATTATCCTGGCTCAGGCTGCCGCCTATGTGGCGTGCGCCCCAAAGAGCAACGCAAGCTGCGAAGCTGTTTTCCAGGCAATGGAGGTGGTGAAGCAGACCGGCAATTTGAAGATTCCGTCCCATTTGCAGGATGCCCATTATAAGGGGGCGGCAAAGTTGGGAAGAGGTACAGGTTATCTGTATGCCCACGATTATCCCAATCATTATGTGGAGCAGCAATATCTGCCCTATGAATTAAGCGGTAAGGAATTCTACAGACCTTCAGGGAATGGCTATGAAGCGAAAATAAAGGAACATATGCGAAAGCTCAAGAATGCTGAGAAATAAGGGAAATAATTCCGCACGTGCGGAATGGGATATGAAAAAACAGCAACGGACCGGACAATGAAAAAGGCCCAGAAGGCTGTAATCGCAATATGTTTCATACCATAAAAAAGCCAACGGCTGATTTTGGCAGGAGTCTGAAGGGACTGATATTTTTTAGCTAATATAAAAGCGCCGGAGTGCCGATAAAATTCATGTAAAACAGTAAGCCGCTTGGTCCTTTCAGGAAAGCGGTGCAGCCGCGAATGACAGACCGGCTGCGGAAAGGAGAAAAAAATGAATGGAATTGGCACTGCGATGACAAGGGAGAGACATTATGTCCCTGGCAGCTACCAACGGACACGGACAATGGACTTTGAAAAGGCGCTGACGGATGCTTCAGGAGGAGCAGGGCGAGATACTTACGCTTCTGGAGGAACAGGGAGGCGAGATACTTACGCTTCAGGAGGAGCAGGGCGAGATACTTACGCTTCTGGAGGAACAGGGAGGCGAGATACTTACGCTTCAGGAGGA
>CAJUGT010000102.1 GCA_910586435.1 uncultured Acetatifactor sp.
ATTATAGCACGGGTTTTATATATAGTCGAGTTATTTAAAAGATATTATACTAGATGAATCAGCAACGTAAGCACATCATCCTTGCTTTGGAATGACTCAAAATCATTTTCAAACCTGTCCGTCCGTACTTCAATTTCTTCACCGGCTATCAATCTTGCGACATTTTCAAGCAGGCCTTCAAAATCCATGTTGATATATGTCATCAGTGATTCTGCGGCTGAAGTCTTCTGCCAGTAAGAACAGCATTTCTGATTCTGCATGGCGCACATCACAGAATAGGGATTATAAACAGCTCCATATCCATGAAAATCATACCCGTCATACCACTGCCTGACATCCTCAAAGTTCATCCTGTATTTTTCACACAACAGCCGGACATCACTTTCTGTAAATCCTGTAAATTCCACAAACTTCCCAGGCGCCAAAATGGTATATTCCCGAAAATCTGAGATGGCCGATTGTGAGCCATCTTTCTTAATTGGCAGGATTCCCGTAATATACGCCGCCGCCACAACCCTTGGTGTAAAGCTGCTATTCTTAAACCATTCTCTGAGCAGGCTCAGGTACACGGACTGGAGTTCCGTGTTATTTTTCGCTTCACGAATCAGAGCATCCCACTCGTCTATAATAAATACAAATTTTCTTCCTGTTCTTTCTACACAATGAATCATGTCCTCTTTTAAATTTCCCCTGATAGCCAGTTCCGGAACCATAATTTTCAGTTCCTTATGAATGGCTTCAACAATTTCATTTGGAATATCCGCCATTGATTTTCGGCCTCTCCTGGCCTCAGAAATAAAACTGGTAATATCAAGGTTTATCACATGATATTGATTCATGTGTACTAAATACCCCTTCGTCCTTGCGACCTCTTTATTATGAAATAACGAATGCGAATCACAGGAACAGTCGTAATACGCACACAGCATCTTTGCTGCGTATGATTTGCCGAAGCGTCTTGGCCTGCTGACGCATGTCAATTTTCCCATGGTCTCTATGGTCTCATTAATCAGCGCAATCAAACCGGTTTTATCAATATATTCTGACCGCAAAATTTCCTGAAAACCGTAATTTCCAGGGTTTAAATATGTTCCCATAATATCACCTCCTATTTTAAGTCGCTGCCAGGCGGCACTAAAGGGTGTGGTTCCTTCGTAACCCCACCTGTCCAGCTAAATATTTTTGAGTTATTTCCAATTAATATTCTCAATTATTTACATTATAACACATTGGGAACAAAGTTGAAGCAGTCTTTTCCCAAAACCTGCCCCATGCCTTCAGCGTTTTTCTCTTTTTTGTTGTAACCTAAGCGCAGCGGAAAGCCGAAAGGCCACATTGTTTCTTCCCAGAGGGTGGAGGTTTCATAGTAACAGTTCAGCCATGCGGTACCGCAAAGCCTAAATTGCTTCTTAGAGCGCCTGCGATTGTTGCGAGGTTTCATAATGTTTTACTGTCTGCGGATTGTTGACTTTATAAGATTTGTGCATTATGATAGTGTGAAGAGATGTTCTAAATCTCCACAAACTGTTATAGCAGTGGAAGCGGAATCCGATTATGGAGGGGAGGCCAAATATGGAGGGTGGAGTGGGAAATGGAGGCAGGGCGGAATGAATTGGAAGGCGCATTTTCTCACAAGTCTCAAAATAGCAGGGGCAGCTGTGATTGCTATTGCGCTGGCAGGAGAGTTGGGGCTTAAGTATTCGGCCTCGGCAGGTATTATTACGGTATTAAGTATACGGAATACCAAGAGAGAAACCTTCCGGAGCGCTGCCAACAGAGGATTGGCATTTTTGTGCGCAGCGGCGGTGGGAGCGCTGTGTTTTTGGGTGTCCGATTACGCCCTTTGGGGGTTTGCGGTATATCTGATGATTTTTGCCATGATTTGCCTTGGGGCGGGATGGCAGGAGGCCATTGCCATGGATTCCGTACTTATGACACATTTTCTGGCGGAGCGGAATATGGGATTTGAAATGCTCTCCAATGAGGCGTTGCTGTTCTGTATTGGTACGGGTATAGGGATTTTGGTGAATTTACATCTGCGCAGGAAAGATGAGGAATTTGAACGATTGGCCCAGGAGGCAGACACTCGGATGAAAGAAATACTGAACGGGATGTCTTGCTGGCTGATAGATAAGAATGGGAAAGCATGTGACACGGAGAGCTTCCTGCGATTGGAAGAGGCGTTGAAGGAGGCTAAGCTCTGTGCGGCGAAAAACTATAATAACGCAGTTTTTCACAGGGAAACCTATGAACTGGACTATATGAAAATGAGGGAAAGGCAGAGTGTCATTCTTCGGGAAATCCATGAAAGTATGAAGAACTTGTCAAAATATGAGGGCCTGTGCGGGGAAGAAAGCGGAGAGTCTGCCAGGGATAACGCATATGGAGGAAAGGAAAATGGACTGCCGGAGCAGGCGCAACAGGTGGGAGCGCTGCTTGGCCGGATAGAACAGGATTACCACAGGGACAATACAGTGGTGGGGCTGCTGGAAAAGTTAAGGATGCTGATGGTACACATGAAGGAGGAACCACTGCCCGCAAGCAGGGAGGAATTTGAAGCCCGGGCCATTCTTTTCTATATATTAATGCAGATTGGCAATTTCCTGGAAGTAAAACGGGATTTTATAAGAGACAGTGTATCATAAGGAGGTTGACAGAAAATGGGGCGAAAAAGGCAACTGGCAGTTCTTTCCCTGACTGCCGCATTGGTTTTGGGCGGGGGGCTGTCCTCCCTGTCTTCTTCATTCATCGTATTGGCGGAAGGCGCACAGACTGTTGGGATGACGCAATTCCCGGAGGGGAAGGTTCCTGCGTTTCCGGGAGCGGAAGGCGGAGGTAAGTTCGCAACCGGAGGCAGGGGGGGCGATGTATATGTGGTGACGAATCTAAATGACAGCGGGAAAGGGTCTCTTCGGGAAGGAATCAACACTGCGCCGTCTTCGGGGCGTATTATTGTGTTTGATGTGGGGGGAACCATTCATCTGGAATCCACATTGTCTTTCAAAGGCAAATCCAATATTACCATTGCCGGGCAGACGGCGCCCGGGGATGGCATTACCATAGCCGGATATGATACTAATATCAGCAACAGTGAAAATATCATAATACGCTTTATACGCTTTCGTGTGGGTACGGAAAACCTTCTGAAAGGCGGGGATTCCATGGATGCCCTGTGGGGAAGGGACAATGATACTTTTATCATCGATCATTGTTCCTTCAGCTGGAACACGGATGAGACGCTTTCTACATACAGGGGGAAGAATGGTACCGTACAGTGGTGCATTATCTCCGAAAGTCTGACAGTGTCCGGGCATTCCAAGGGCCGTCATGGGTATGGCGGAATCTTCGGCGGGGATAATACCGTATTTCAGTATAATTTACTGGCAAATCATACCTCCAGGAATCCCAGAATCGGGGGAGGTTCCATGACGGACCCCACGAAGGAGCTTAGTTTTGCCACCTTGCAGGTGAGCAATAATGTATTGTATAATCATGGATATTTTCCCTGTTATGGGGGAGGTTTTGCGTATACCAATTATATAAACAATTATATACGCCCCGGAAGGGGAACCAGGGACTCTCTGGAAAATATTCTGATCAATGTGGGTGAGAAGAATAAGACGGGGGGATTTTATGTAGCCGGGAATATTCTGGAAGGAAAGGAAGCCATAACCAGTGATAACAGGGCGGGCATCAAAGAGGGCGCGCCGGATTATATCAGCGAAAAAGAGTATGCCCCCACAGAGGATGCGGCAAATCCGGATGCCTTTGATGTATCCCTGGTAAGCGCAGAGGAGTGTTATGAGCCGGTGCTGAACAGCGCCGGGGCCACCTACCCTTTTCGTGACGCAGTGGACGCCAGAGTGGTGGCACAGGTGAGAAATGATACCGGCAGTTATATTAATACTCCGGAGGAAGTGGGCGGCTATCCGGCCAGGACCGTAAGGGCCGCAGAGGAAGGACGTGTGGATTCTGACGGGGACGGGATTCCGGATGCGTGGGAAGAGGCCCATAACCTTGACCCTGGGGATTCCAGTGACAGCAGGCAGCCGGCTGCGCTTGACCCCAAAGAGGTAAATTATGGGTATGCGTGGATTGAGGTGTATTTTAATGAGCTTGTGCAGGATGTAGTGCAAGAAGGGTATTGCGCGCCCAATCCGGCAGTAAGCATTGACCTTAAGGATAACAGTTTGGTGCCGGAAGGGGAGGAAGTCTGTGTGACTGCCGCTGCCGGGGCTGGTGACGGCGGAAGCATTGCCAGGGTGGAGTTCTATAATGGGGCAGAGCTTGTGGGAACGGCATATGACGCTCCTTATACCCATACTTTTTCGGATTTGATGGATGGGACTTATTTTATTTCAGCCCGTGCCTATGATGAGAAAGGAAATGCTGTCCAGAGTGATACTTCCAGGCTGCATATAAATTCTGAAGCAGGCACGGGAGAATGGAAAGTCCAGGATGTGGGCCACCCGGGGGTGGAGGGAAGGGCCTCTTTGACGGATGGGGTGCTTACGGTGAAAAGTGCCGGAAAACTGGGAAGAAGTGAGGGCAGTGTGTCGGGAGGTGATTATAACAATGCCGCAGAGGATGATTTTTGCTTTGTATATCGTGAAATGACAGGCGATATGGAATTCACGGCAAAACTGGATTGGTTCCTTGCGGTGGACTGTCATACCTTTAACGGCATAATGTTTCGGGAGTCCTTGGAGGAAGATGCGGCGGCAGCGGCGTTGGGACTTACCATGACCAAGATTTGGAATGGATTTGACACGATTTGGACTGCGTTTATGGTAAACAGAGCTGCGGCGGGTGGGAAGATGACAGCCATTACGGAAAGTGTCGACAGCGCTTCCGCCGCCGAGAAGGCAGGAATCCCTATTCTCACCAATCTGAAATTTAAGGAAGGGGATACGTTTCATGGCATTTGGCTGAAGCTATCAAGACAGGGAGATATATTTACCGGATGGGTGTCAGAGGATGGCAAAGCCTGGCAGAAAGTGGGGGAGGTTACGGTAAAGCTTCCGGAAAAGGTTTATGTAGGATTTGCTGTAGATGCAGGGAAGGTGGCCAATGAACTGGAAAATTACGCCACAGCCAAGTTCTCTCATATTTCCCTGGGAGAAGATACGGATAAGGCGCCGGGGGAATCGACCACACAGGACAGCAGCGAGGCTGGACAGGAGGCATCCCAGAACGGCAGCGGGGCTAAAGCGCTGTTTCCGCAAAGGCGGGAAATAAGGAAAATTAGGGGTTTTGTACCATGAAAACATATCGCCCTTTCATCAATTCAAATCCGTTTTGAAGGTAATAATCAACCAATGGCTCATTTTCGGCAAGCAGGATGATATATAGATAAGATTTATATTTTTCCTTGATTCTGCGCAGCAATTCCCTGCCAATGCCCTTTCCCTGGTATGCGGGATTGACACAGAGATAGTGAACATAGGCTGTCAGCTCACCGTCGTCAATTGCGTTAATAAGCCCTGCCAGTTTGTGGCCGTCCCATGCGGTGTAAACGGTCTCGCAATTCATGAGGGCTTTCTTTAATCTGGCCGGATAATTTGCCGACAACCAGTCCACGGACAGAAATAATTCCTGCAAGTCCTGTTCGGAGAAGTCTTTGGAGTCTGTATAAGTGATGTTCATTATGGATACCTGCTTTCCTGGATAGTAGATGAACCACAATATCTCTGTACAAAAAAGGACAGGATATATGGTCATGGACATTTTAACATACTTTTGTCCCTGTTTCCAGAAGTTTCTATAAAGTATAGACAGAACAAGTTCCCACAAGCGGGACAAACCGCCATAAATGGGGACTGAAATAGGAGGAAATCATTATGTGGATTTACGCTGACCCGGAGGAACTGAAAAACTACCAATGTAAAAGAACTCTCAAAAAGGAGAAAGAAGCTCTGGGCCATCATTATCAGTATTTTTTTGCAGTACCACCCTTTCCGTCAATGAGCAATCAATTCACCCTGCCTCAGGACAGACTTTGGTATACCGGGATCAGCTCCAATCCACTGTTGAGCCTGGAGGCGCATGGTGTGGACCCTGCGCAGCATAAACAATTCATTTGCGGAGTCATTCCGGTAAAGTTTGCCCAGGAGCTGAAAGCTGAAGTTTTGACTTTCGGGTATATGAAGCATGTCACAGATGATGCCAGCGACTATATTGCAGAGGAACAGCCCTACACCTATCTTTATAATTTTCTGGTGGAGAAGGGAAGTGTTCTTTCAATTGACTCTTCCGGTTTTACTCCCTTAAAATACATTCCCGGGCGTCCTGCGCAGATTTTTGCCTGGCATGTGGATGGGAGCCGTACCTCGCGAAATATCGAAACCCAGGACAGAGACAGTTATCCGGAAATCCTGGAAGGGCTGCTTAAAAAAGCCAGGGGAGAAGAGTTTATAAGGTTGCTGCTTAGATGCCAGGAGGCTACTATCATGCAGTGTGATTTCCGGGAGGGTGGTTATGAGGTCTATTTTGATGCCAGAACTTCCCAAAGCGGCTATGTTTATCGGTACCTTGCGGAAGAAGGACGGGAGGGGGACTGGGAGGCGCTGTATGACATTCTGCTTTACTTCCTGCGGTTCGGCAAAAAGAAAAGGGGGACGAAGTGGAAATATGTCCGGAAGGAACTGGCATCGGATAATATGCGGTTCCAAAATGGGATGATTAGTGATGAATAAGGAATTTATAAAGTAATATATTTGCCACAGGAACAAAATAAAATAAACGGGAAAAAACCATAATAATAAGGTTAAGAGAACAAAATATAAGATAATAAAACAGTAAGGAGAAAGACCATGCAGTTGATACAATATGAGAAATGCAGTACATGTAAAAAAGCGGTAAACTGGCTGAAGGAACACGGGATTGAGTATGAAAACAGGCCCATTCGGGAGCAGAACCCCACAAAAGAAGAACTTGCTGCCTGGTACAAAAAAAGCGGCCTTCCTTTAAAACGCTTTTTCAATACCAGCGGCACATTATATAAGGAGATGGGGTTGAAGGACAAGCTGCCGCAGATGTCGGAAGAGGAGCAGCTTTCCCTTCTTGCGACGGATGGGATGCTGGTAAAACGTCCCTTGATTGTGGCGGAAGAGTTTGTCCTGACAGGATTTCGGGAGCAGGAATGGGAAGAGAAGCTGCTGTGAGCCCCAGTTCTTTGAGGCAATAGAACGAAGGGATGCGGAAGTGAGAGGGAGGACGTATGAATATTGCATTGATTTTGTCCGGAGGCACAGGGAGCCGTCTTGGGGCCAATATCCCCAAACAATATGTGGAAGTGGACAAACGGCCGATTCTTTCTTATTCCCTGGAATGCCTGTCCTGTCATAAAGACATAGACGTTATATGGATTGTCGCTGAGCCGGACTGGCAGGAGCGGATTTTGGGCTGGCTGCCCCGGTATGATTCTGGCAGAAAGTTCAGGGGATTCTCTCTTCCCGGGACGAACCGTCAGCTTTCCATTTATCATGGCCTGGAGGATATGAAGGAGTTTGCCGGGACGCAGGACTCTGTGCTCATACATGACGCTGCCAGGCCCTTATTGTCTGCCAGGCTGATCACAGACTGTCTGGGAGCCATACAGGGGCATGACGGTGTGCTTCCCGTATTGCCCATGAAGGATACGGTTTATGAAAGTGAGGATGGGAAAAGTATTACTTCTCTGCTGGACAGAAAGCGTATATTTGCCGGACAGGCGCCGGAGGTGTTTCGTTTTGGCAAATATTTCGATGCCAACAAACGTCTGATGCCGGAGGCGATTCTTCATATCAATGGCTCAACGGAACCGGCGGTGATGGCGGGAATGGATATGGTGATGATTCCGGGAGAGGAATGTAATTATAAAATTACCACATGGACAGATTTGGAGCGGTTTCGTGAGGAAATGGAGAAGGAGATTGTACGGGAAAGGCAGTTTGGAGGAGTATAAGATGCGGGAGGAAAAAGTAGAAGAGCAACGGCTTGGAAGAGATTTTTTTGCCCGGGACGGGATTACGGTAGCAAAGGAACTGTTGGGAAAAATCTTGGTACACCGCACAGAAGTGGGTGTAATACGGGGAATTATCACGGAGGTGGAGAGCTATATGGGGGAGACGGACAAAGGCTCCCACACCTACGGAGGTAAGAGGACGGAGAGAACCGAACCCATGTATCATGTGGGGGGTACATCCTATGTATATCTCATTTACGGCATGTACAGCTGCATGAACATTGCCGCCATGACAGATGGAATTCCCCAGGCAGTGCTGCTTCGGAGTGTGGTGCCCGGATGTGAGGAGTCAAGGCAGAGGATGCTGGCGCTTCGCCTGGCGGCATTGAACCGAAAGCAGGAAAAAAAGGAAAAGCCGCTTTATACTGTGGATACCTGCCCTTCTTCCGTGCTGAAGCACCTGGCCGACGGGCCGGGGAAAATGTGCATTGCCATGGGAATTACCAGAGCGGACAATTCTGTGGATATGGTGGAAAGCGGGGACTTCTATGTGACAGAGGGCATACGGGTCAATCCACAACAGATTCAGGCCGGAAAGCGGATTGGCATTGACTATGCGGAAGAAGCGGCGGACTATCTGTGGAGGTTTTATATCAGGAACAAAGACTGATTCTTATGTGGCGTAGATAAAGCAAATTTGTAAAAACCGGAGGTTTTGGTATGAGCCTGCAATTTTACTTTGGTCCTTCAGGAGCCGGAAAAAGCAGACAATTATATGAAGAAATTACCCGGCGGGCGGGAGAAAATCCCAGACAGAATTTTTTTGTCATTGTGCCCGATCAGTTTACCATGCAGACACAAAAGGACCTGGTACTGCTCAATGACCGTGGGGGAATCATGAACATTGACGTTCTCAGTTTCAGCCGTCTGGGGCATCGCATTCTGGAAGAAGTCGGAGGGCAGGAAATACCTGTGCTGGACGATACGGGAAAAAGTCTTGTACTTCAAAAGGTGGCGGCAAATTTAAAGGAAGAACTGCCCACGCTGGGAGGGTTTTTAAACAGGCAGGGATATATTCATGAGGTAAAAAGCGCAGTTTCCGAGTTTATGCAGTATGGCATTGGCACGGAGGATGTGGGAAAGCTGATTGCCTTTGCGCAAAAGCGGGGGGCGCTGGTACAGAAACTGAAGGATCTGGAAACTCTCTATAAGGGCTTTATGGAATATATTCACGGCAATTTTATTACCACGGAGGAGACGCTGGATGTGCTGCGCCGCTGTCTTCGCAAGTCAAAGATTCTTCCAGGGAGCGTGGTGGTTTTTGATGGATTTACCGGGTTTACGCCCATACAGAACAGGGTGATTTCGGAACTTATGTGTCTCTGTGGAGAAGTGGTAATATCGCTTACACTGGGAGCAGGGGAGAATCCTTATGTATTGGACGGGGAGCAGAAGCTCTTTTATTTGAGCAAGAAGACCGTAGCCGATTTGACCAGGCTGGGGAAGGAAGGGGGCGTGGAGAGAAAAAAGGATGTGATGATACTGCCTGTGGCAGCGGAAAGAGAGAAAATGGGAACTGTGCCATCAGAAGCGCAGTCAAAGAGAGTCGCAGCAACAGGAAGTACCTTGCAAGCGCAGGCAGAGGGAGCCGGAGTGCCGTCCTGGGAAGTTCGCTATGACGCCCGTCACAGATTCAGAAATGCGCCGGCACTGCGGCATATGGAACGAAATCTGTTCCGGTATGATACAAAACCCTATGAAGAAGAGCAACAGGAAATACATATGTTTGAAACCACTACGCCCCGGGACGAGGTGCATCAGACAGGGCTTGAAATCTGCCGGCTGGTCAGAGAGGAGGGGTATGCGTTTCGGGAGATTGCCATTATCATGGGAGATTTGGAAGGCTATGCTCCATATGTGGAGACGGAATTTGCCAATATGGAGATTCCATGCTTTCTTGACAGAACCAAAAACATTGTACTGAATCCCATGATAGAATATATCAAAAGCGCCCTGGAACTGTATCGAAAGGACTTTTCCTATGAGGCGGTATTTCACTATCTCAGAAGCGGACTGGCCGACCTGGATTGGGAAGAGGTGGACAAACTGGAGAATTATTGTCTTCAGACAGGGGTGAAGGGATATAGAAGCTACAGCCGCCTTTTTACCCGTAAGACCCCGCAGATGGAAGATGAGGAACCTCTGGCAGAATTGAACGCCTTGCGGGAACGCATGATGGAACAGGTGGAAATGTTGCATCTTAGAGGGGAGGAACCGGTTAAAAATTATGTGGACAGATTGTATGATTTTCTGGTAAAAAACCGTGTGCAGACAAAGCTTTCAGGGTTTCAGGCCAGGTTTGAAGCGGCGGGAGAGCTTACCAGAGCCAGAGAATATGCTCAGATATACCGTTTGGTCATGGAACTTCTGGATCAGATATACGCCCTTTTGGGAGAAGAAACCATATCTCTTCAGGAATTTTCGGAGATTCTGGAAGCGGGTTTTGGAGAAATCAGAGTGGGGGCCATTCCCCAGAATGTGGACAGGGTCTTGGTGGGGGATATGGAGCGAACCAGGTTAAAACAGGTCAGAGCATTGTTTTTCCTGGGAGTCAATGACGGTAATATTCCCAAAACATCTTCCAAAGGGGGAATCATTTCGGACATGGACAGAGAATTCCTGCGGGAGTCGGAACTGGAACTGGCTCCCAGCCCCAGGCAGAAGATGTATATACAGAGATTTTACCTCTATCTGAATATGACGAAACCTTCTGAGAGGCTATATTTGTCCTGGGCAAAAGTAAACAGCGCAGGAAAGAGCATTCGTCCGGCTTATCTGGTGGATGTGGTACGGCGGCTGTATCCGGGCATAGAGATACAATATCCTCAGCTGAGAAGTCTGGCGGAACAGATAGTGACCGGACGGGAAGGCGCAAGGTATCTGGCGGAAGGGCTTAGAGAATATGTGGAAGGGATACTGCCTGGGGAGCGGGAGCAGGAATTTTTCACTGTATACAGGGTGTATGGGGACGAAAAATTACAGGGAACAAGGGATTCTCTCACGGAGGCGGCGTTTAAAAGGTACCGGGAGGGAGGACTGTCAGCGGCGGTGGCCAGGGCGCTGTATGGTGTGAATCTGGAAAACAGCGTCACACGTCTGGAGACATACGCCGCCTGTGCTTACAGGCATTTTCTGCAATACGGTCTTCTGCTGAAAGAACGGGGAGAATTTACCTTTGAAAATGTGGATATGGGAAATATATACCATGGAGTTTTGGAACAGTTTGCGATAAAATTGGCTGAAAATGGATATACATGGTTTGATTTTCCGGAGAAATTCGCGCAGGAAACCGTGAGAGAAGTACTGGAAAGCTTTGCGGCAGAGTATGGCAATACGGTGCTCTACAGCAGCGCAAGAAATGAGTATGCCATTACCCGAATGGGGCGGATTCTGGTGAGGACGGTGCTGACGCTTCAGAAACAGCTGCAAAAGGGCAGTTTTGAGCCGGAAGCCTTTGAATTGTCCTTCCATCATGCCAGTCATTTAAGCAGTGTCAATGTGGCCTTGTCAGAACAGGAGAAAATGCGTTTGCAGGGGCGCATTGACAGAATTGATGTGACAGAAGACGACAAAAGGGTATATGTGAAAGTGATAGATTATAAATCGGGTCATCGTAAGTTTGATTTGGCGGCATTGTATTATGGCTTGCAGCTTCAGCTGGTAGTTTATATGAATGCCGCCATGGAATACGAGGAGGAGAAACATCCGGGAAAAGAGGTGGTGCCTGCGGCTTTGCTGTATTATCACATAGAGGACCCTTCTGTTGAGACGCCGGTGGAACTGACACCGGAAGAAATCGACGAGCAGATTGGAAAGCAGCTTCGTATGGGAGGTGTGGTAAACAGCGCGCCTGAGATTGTGGAGCTTCTGGATAAAGTGATGGAGAATAAATCCGATGTAATTCCTGTGGAGCGGAAAAAAGATGGAAGTCTTTCGGCCCGTTCCTCGGTGCTGAGCGAAAAGGAATTAAGGACAGTATCGGATTATGTGAGCCGCAAGATTTCCCGCATTGGCAGGGAGATATTGGACGGCGCCATTGGTCTGAACCCCTATGAAAAGGGAAGCGAGGAGGCATGTACCTATTGCGGCTACCGGAGAGTCTGTGGTTTTGAGCCTGTAATGCCGGGCTGCGGCAAGCGTGTTCTGGAAGAGCTGGACCGGGAAGAAGCATTGAAACGAATGGAGGAAGAACAAGAGGATTAATTGTTTTTGGATTACATTAAGGAAGTATGACAGAGCGATAATTTTGATTTGGAGGAAAATGTGATGGCTGAAGATGATGTAAAAAAGAAACTTGCTCATGATGGTGTTTCTCCCATCAATATTCCGGATGAGGAGGACGAGGATAAGGAATTCCAGATGTTTTGGGAATACCTTGTTCCATCATACGGGAAAGCGCAGACAGCGCAGGGGGAAATTATCAGAATCGCAGGCAGGGTGCAGCATGAGTTTTTAGACAATGGCTGTATTAACTGGGATGAGGATTTTCAAAAAATGTTGGATGCCTTTTTGAAATATCTCTCATTGGGAAACGCGTTCAACACGGAAGATTTGAAAACTGCGGAAATCCTTGTGGGGCTTCTGAAAGAAAATGGGGAAAAAGGCTTTATAGACGACCGCTTAACCGCCGTTCTATGCAGCTGCGCTATGGTCTGGGTCAGACAGAACCCGGAAGTCATAGCTCCTTTGGAGGCGGAATATAACAGGTAAGTTCACGTCCCATGCCATGGAAGATATGACCATTATGTTCCGCTCAGGATAATATTTCAGTCTGCCGGGCAGAGAAAAGAGGTGATGTGCCGGCCTCGTTGACCGAAGACAACGAGGCCGGCTGAAATATATCCTGTGGGTGCATCCGGTTCATAAGCTCAGGCGATACGGGTGACAGGTATAAAAATCTTAATCTTTGAAGAGCTATCTACGAAGTTTTTATCATATACTTCAAATGTTGGATACCGGGAGAATGTATTTCCAAGTGCGGTATTCACTGAATCAGGCTGGCACAGCCCCTGCTCTTTTAACCAGGTGGAGAAAAAATACTGGAAGAATCTGCCGCTTGTTTCATCCTCAAGGGTACACTCAAAGACTGCGTATTCACAAGCTTCAAAACGTCTGCCAACCAATCCGGCAGGAAGATGCGCAAGAGTTGACACCTCAACGGCAACAATATATTTGGCCGTATCATCCTCATTGCTCTCGTGGGTCATTCCGTAAGTCAGTGAATCGTTGACTTGGTCGGGAATGTTTTCTATTAGCTTTTCTGCATTCCAGCGCTGATACAAGTCGCTTATATAATCAGTTCCCTTTCCAACACCATTGTAATTGATGTCGGTCTCAATGCCAACGACCAAAAAACTTTCTTTCTTCACAAACTGAACATTCTCAAATACATTTTTCAAATCCATCTCCATACCTCTTTTCTGTAATATATTTGAAGGCGGAAACAAAGCAACGACCATATCTGTTCTCCGGAACTGTGCCGGCGAAGTTCCGTAATGCAGCGAGAAGCTTTTTGTAAAAGCCTGCTGTGATGAAAATCCGTTCTCAAAGGCAATCTCAATAATACGCTTATCTGTTTCTTTCAGTGCTGCCGCTGCGCGATACAGGCGATAACGGTTCAGATAATTCTTAATGGAATAGCCTGTCAATGTTCTGAATAAATACGCAAAGTAAGACGGTGAAAGGTATACTTGTTCTGATATATCAGAGACCAAAAGATTCTCATCATACCGGCTGTGTATAAATTCAATAGCTTCACGTATCAGTGCGGTATAGTCCATGCCGTTCCCTCCTTCCATTATGATTATAGCGCCTTTAGGATATAAAAGTTTTGTCAAAATCAACTTTATATGGATTTCTTGGTTCAGCTTTGGTATCTGTCTGAACCATCGTTATTGTTCGGACCTGGTAGTGCCAGGTGGCGAAAGGGAATAGAGAAAGGGACGGCGGCTGGGGTGGGGGAAGCGCTGCTCGGCCCGGGCAACGCCTCCGC
>CAJUGT010000103.1 GCA_910586435.1 uncultured Acetatifactor sp.
CCCTATGAGGGAAGGGTTATTCAGCCGCTTTTGCGTCTGAAAACCCTTCCGGGCAGCTGGACTGTTTACTGTTTCTTCACCGGTATCGGTTCCATCATCTGCGCAAACAGTGATGTAAGCTTTGCCATTCCTTCCGAGGGTTCCTGCTGTACGGCCCTGGCATGTATCTTATATGTAGCCGTGCTGTCACTCTCCCTCTTATGGGTACTCTCCGATGATATATTGCCGGTGATATTCGCATTTAACCCAAACCAGGACTTATAGGACAAATTGCTGCTCACTTCTGATTTGCTCTTGTCCTCCTTAATATCGGACTGTTTCACCTCCATCTCGAAATCCACCGTCAATTCATCCATGGTAAACGCCGGCAAAGGCACCAGGGACAATAAGGGCGCATTGATAGTCACATCCTGAGTTGTCACTGTCCCGTCTTCCTTTATCACCGGTCTCTGAACGGTGAGCTGGATAGCATTGGTTTCTTTGGGATTCTCATCAGGCCTTGCCGCCTGCCCATCTTTGTACGCAAGTTTCATAATGCCGTCCAGAT
Organism: uncultured Acetatifactor sp.; assembly: GCA_910586435.1. Lineage (GTDB taxonomy): Bacteria > Bacillota > Clostridia > Lachnospirales > Lachnospiraceae > Acetatifactor. The sequence goes on from CAJUGT010000103.1 coordinate 548, forward strand.
AAACCGCCGTCAGCTCCTGCTGCCCTTTGGCAGCCGCCAGAATAGGAGCGCATATGAGGGATTCAATGGGCAGTCCCGCAAAACTGTCCGCAACATTTTCATTAGTTGCTCCTTCTGCGCCTAAAGGCTGCTGCTCCGTAGCTTCACTGGCCTGAGAAACAACCTGGTTTCTTGCCAGCTCAATGTTAGCCGCCGCCTGTTCCGCAATGGAACTGCCGATTTTCTCCGAGCTGCCTCTGCTGTCCGCCTCCTGTCCTAGAGACGTCTGTCCCATGCCTTCTGTGATTCCCCTGTTGCTTTTCTGTTCTGTGTTTTCCATCCGTTTTCCTCCTTGCCCATCCTGAGCATCTATCTATAGGTTTATGGCTTGCGTATTCTTGAATACTCTTGAGTTACGCCTTTCACATTCTCAGGCATACGTTTACCTTATATTTTCTTTAAATGCCCATCTGTTACCTTTGAAATGCCTTCCGGCGGAACAGAATTCCTGTATCGAAGTTTCATCTCATCTAACGTCCCGTCTTTTGCGCCTGCGGGAGCACATTCCACCAGAACCTCCCCGTTTCTGTCAAACATCTTAAACCGCAATGTCACATCCACCCGGTCCAGGCGCATTGTATTATTGTGTACCAGCGCTGTCACAGGTATCCTGTGGACTTCCCTGCCATCCTGCAACGCCATATTAAATGTCAGCGGTGTGTATGCTTCTTCTCCATTGTTGTTGCTTTGCGCATAGCCGGAGGTTATGTACTGCCCCAATGCCGCCCTTTCCACTTCCAAATTCGCATGACTTATGGCTGCGCCGATTTCCTCTAAAAGATCTCTTAATAATACCGCCATTGTTTTCTTTCTCCTCAGCATTCCCCTGTTTCCTCTTAGAAACCATCTGGTTTCTTCATCCACTCCATGGCATAAAATATATCAGCCCTGGTATTTTCTCTGGCCTGCAATTTTCGCAGATTGTTATAATCCGCGAGTGTGCGGTAAAGCAAATTTTAATATATGCCGCATCTCACAATTGTATTACATGTACATGTTATAATCCATAAATTTATTATAGTAATTCCGTTTCCTTTTGTCAAGAACCAAAAGGGATTTTTGACGGAAACTGTCGAATGCATTGCCTTCAATTGCGTAACATCCTCATGGCCTCAGCTTCTTTGCCAGCCTTTCCAGTTCCTTCTTTTTCATTGGCGGAATCAATACATGCTCCGAGTCAAACCGCTCCACTCCCCTTTGCAGCATTTCCTCCATAAAAGATTCATACAGATACAGCCCCTCTATGGCACGTTGTTCCTGATACAAGAAAAACTGAATAAATCCCTCATGGACTTTCATTCCATCCAAATTCAGAAATCCCTCCGCATGTACAGGAAAAACACTGGCACATTCTTCTGTCAACGCATAAAAGGCACCAATTTCTTTCGTATCCTTCTTCTGAAACAACTGTGGCCTGGCATAATAGACATCCCTGGCTTGCAGATTATGCAGTGTCTCCTCAAAATCCGAAAGATTATCACACGCTTCCCAGAACAACACCTTGTCCGAAGGAATAAAATATGGCCACCGGGCCAGAGTCAGGATATAGCTTTTATATGTTTTGTTTGCAGCGAAATCCCTCAGCGACTTCAAACTAAAAGCCGTAAACTTCTCAATCCCCTCTTCCAGTTCCTTCCCTGTAAAATACCTTTCCTCTTCCACACAATACATTTCCACGCTTCCCAGCCTTCGCTCCATCTCCTGGACCAGCCTTGCAAAATCCGCTATTTCAGCCCTGGTTGTGGGTATATTATAACTGACTTCATAGCAGCCCTCCTCTGCCTTTCCGCAATCCAAGAAGATACCCCTGCCGATTCTGTCCGGATGAAACAGGATGGCTGTGCCGTTTTGCTGTTCTCCCTCCCGCAAAATATAGAATTCATCATTGGAGCCATACACAAATCCACAGGCGTTTGCCAATGTGGGAATATCAAGGGGATTTGCGAAACCTTTCTCTTTCTGTCTTACCTGTAATGTAAAAGCCATATCCATACTCCTTTTCTCACCTTTTTTTCTTATTATCATACCATATATCAAATTCTCTTTCTAGGAAATTCCAACACCAAATGAGCTATTATTCCCGTCTGAACAAATCTTTTGAGGGAGCTCCCAGGCTTCCTTTGAATCATTACACAAAATATGTCCTGTTCAGTGATTGTCACCGGGGTGTGGGCACCACCAATGACAATTTCCTGAAAAACCAGAATCTGTATTATGCCGCCCTGCAATATTATTATCGAAATGGCTATACCTATATTGAACTGGGGGATGGGGACGAATTGTGGGAGAACCGCAGTATGAAACAGATTATAGAAGCCCACGGGGACATATTCTCTCTCCTGTCCCAGTTCCATGGACAAGGACGCCTGTATATGCTTTACGGCAATCATGACATGGCAAAAAAGGATATACGTTTTACCGTGCGAAACTGCATGGTCTATCCATGCTGCTGCGGTAACAATCCTTACCTGGAAAGACAGCCCCTCCTGCCGGATGTGACATTCTATCCGGGAATCATACTGGAAAATACCTCTGCTTCCCCTTCCGAAGATGTCTATCTCACCCATGGACATCAGGCAGATTTCTTTAATTCCACCTTATGGCGTTTTTCCCGTTTTCTGGTTCGATACCTGTGGCGGCCCCTGGAACATTACGGGGTGCTTGATCCCACCAGCGCTGCCAGAAACTACACAAGAAAGCAAAAAACAGAGCGGCGTCTGCACCACTGGGCAAAGCAGGAAAAGCATATCCTGATTACCGGGCACACTCACCGCCCCGCCCTTTCCGAAGCCGATGCCTATTATTATAATTGCGGAAGCTGTGTACATCCTTACAGCATTACCTGTCTGGAACTGCAATATATGCACATCCGTCTGGTCAAGTGGGTCCTTGCCGCCAGACCGGATATGAGTCTCTATGTTACCAGGGAAGTACTATCGGAAACAGTACCGCTCTCCCATCATGTTGAATAGCTGCGCTCTTTGCTTTAGAGCGAATGGTCCGGTGCTTTTTTCTGTCTATGTCTTCCTATGGCTTTTGACAATAACAACAGTATAATTACAACTGCCCCTGCCGCACCTGCCATCAGAAGGATTTTGCTGTCCTCCTCTTCTGCCATTATAATCCGAAATGTTCCCGGTCTTTCCATGGCAAAAGCAAGATAACTGCCCATCACTTCCACAGGAACCTGACGATAGTTCCCATCTTCCCAGACTTCCACCATAGTATCCTCCGGAGCATTCTCCCAAAGCACACGCACATGTATGGGTTCCTCATATGTACCGTTCAACATCCCGTTTTCATCCACATATCCAATGGCAATTTGCGTTCCTTCCCGGGTGTCTTTCAAAGTCAGCCTTGCCTCCGGCAAAAATTTCCCCTGCGCCAGCAGCCTGGTCTTGCCGTTTTCGTCCTTTTCCTCACTGGCCAGAGAGGTAATCCATTTTTCATATTGTGCCTCCAGCATCTTATTGCCAGTGACATAATCCCAGTCAAACTCGGGCCATGTGCCATAAAATCCCTCCTTTGCCGGCACTTCCGGAATCAGGCTCCTGTCAATGGCTTCCCCATAATGACACCGCAGGGAAAGCAGTTCCTGCCCCTCCGCCCGAAAACTGATGGTAAATTCCGTAAAAGCCCGGGGCACTTCCGGCCTGGCACAGAAATCCGCATACGCAAGCGGTTCCGCGCCGCCCGTATAACCTATGGAATCCACCCCCGGCAACACATTATCACAGGCATCATTACTCACATAATAATTGCCGCATAAAATCCCTTCCTCTTCCACCTGACCGGCGATAGAACCTGCGTATTCCCCGGTATACGCCACTTCCGGATATGCGTAACTGTAAAAAATATCACAGCCCTTACCCACAATGCCTCCCACATTATTTTTGCCGGATAACTCACCGAGAAAATAACAACTTCTGACGCAATAACTGGAAGAACCCACAACTCCCCCCACATAACTGCCGCCTGTACTGGATACCGCTCCATAAGATTCACAGGAAATCACGGCTCCATAATCCCCTCTGCCCACGATACCCCCCACATAATCCTTCTTTCCCTGAATATCGCCCAGATTCCGGCTCTCTCGCACAATAGCCTTTATGGTCTGCTCAATATTGAAACTTTCTTCACCGCTGAAGGTAATATCGTCTTCCGGATCAAAATCGTATTCTGTAGCCACCTGCCCCACAATACCACCCACATTTGTGTCCGCTTCCACGGGGCCGGAATTGACGCAAAGAGTAATTTTGCCCTGTTGAAAGGTGGCCGTATCATAATATCCCTCTTCTGCCGAAACTTCCGGCTCGTTGGCTTCCGTACCCGCCGCCTCGTTGACTTCTGTACCCGCCGCCTCGTCTGAGGCATCCTCCACGGAAATGCCTTCATAGCGGAACAAATCATCCCTCAGTTCATTTATGGTACGGCGCAGTACTTTCCCCTGTTGCATCAAAGCATCCACATTGGCCGACGTTTTGTCAGTGCCATCCGCCAATACATCCGCAAGCCGCTGCATGTTGTTTCCCGCAGCGTCTAATTCCCTGTTCAGAATCTCCAGGTTCTCACGGATACCACCGCTTCTGTCATTGGCAGCGGAAGTCATATTGTTTAAATGATTGCTCGTTCCCTCTCCAAAGCGCCGTAACGCGGCGAAATAACTTTCCAGGTCTTCCCGTATATCCCAGTTCTGAGTTCCCTGCCATTGGTCCGGCAAGCCTGCATTACTTCCGTTTTGATTATTGTTTCCCTGACCATTTCCATTCGGAAACTGCTGATCTAAGAAGCTATTGTTTCCATCATTGGCATTGCTCCCGTTGATGACAGGATTCTCAGGAATGGTATGATTCCCATTAAGGGCATTGTCTCCTTGTCCCGGGGTATACATGGAATTCCCTTCCTGTACCATATTCTCCTGGAAAGCTTCTGTCTGGCTTAACAGTTCCGGCCCCTGCTCACCCTCTTCAGTTTTATTCAGTTCGCCATCGCCTGAATCGGGCAGTTTTATGTCACTGTCTCCTGAGCCAGGCAGCTTTATGCCACCGTCGCCTGAATCGGGCAGTTTTATACCGCCTTCTCCTGAATCAGGCAGTTTTATGCCGCCTTCTCCTGAGTCGGGTAGTTTTATGCCGCCTTCTCCTGAGTCGGGCAGTTTTATGTCACTGTCTCCTGAGTCGGGCAGTTTTATACCGCCCTCTCCTGAGCCTGGCAGTTTTATGCCGCCGTCGCCGGGAGTGTTGTCTTCATTTTTATCAGCCTCCGCCAAATCTCCCCATTCCTGATTCAATCGGTCCAAATCATTACCGATTCCGGTTAGCTCCTGATTGTAAATGTACCATACATCCATTGCCGCTTCGGCCAGTTCACCCGCCGCATTGGAGGCATTTGTCAGATTTACACTGATTTGTCTTGTCAAATCCACAGCCTCACCGCTGTACCTGCTCAAATCTTCATGTGACGCTTCCAACAGCTGAAAGAAAAGGTCTGTTTCCCTGTCTATCTCACTGAGCTTATCACTCAGATATTGAACTTCCAAAAACGGTTCCATCTGGCCAACGATACCGCCCACATCTTTTCTGCCCAGCACATGTCCCGAATTACTGCAATTCTGCAAATATCCCTGATGCAGCCTGCCCACGATTCCCCCGGTATTATATCCCACATGCTGATAGCCCACCACTCCTGTGTTAGAGCAATAATATATCTTTCCTTCGGAGTACCCTGCAATTCCTCCCGTATCCGTATGCGCCCTTATTGTCTGCGCGTCATTGAGCTCTTCCAGATTTTCCATGGTAATGTCTTCAATGCCCAAAGGCACATCCTGACTATATGTATTGATATTACCCACATTTTCACAATTGTTTATCACTCCCTGGTTCTTACCGCAGATGCCCCCGGTACATTGATCTCCTGTGACTATGGCAAATGACCCACAGCGCCTGATCTCTCCTCCTGGCCCGTTCACTCCCACAATACCGCCCACTTCTTCGGCACCTGACACACTTCCATACACATTACAGTCAAACACTTTTCCATAGTTTACACCCGCAATCATTCCAATCCGGCTTTTGCTCCCTACCGGCGCCAGCCTGCCCTGGACGGACAGATGCCTTATCACGCCTCCCTTCTGTACATAACGAAACAGTCCCGCTACCGACCCGGCGGAATCAAGTTCCAGTCCGGATATTTTATAACCGCCACCGTCAAAAACCCCGGAAAAACTTGGAATCATTATACCTTTATGCTCCTCTAGCACAATATCATTTGCCAATTTCACATATTTGTCCTGTGACCAGGAATCCAGACGGCAATCCTGAGCCAGCAGCGCCAATTCCTCTTCCGTGGAAATTGTAATCACCGTATATTCCCCTTCTGCTGCCGAAATCCCCACCCGGTTATCCCCTGCCACATATTGCCCAAAGGAAGGCAGTTCCGCTGCCATGACCGGAACCATTTCCCCAGATAACATAACGCAGGACAATATGAGGGAAAAATACGCTTTATATCCCCGTTTGTCACTTTTCATAATCCACCGCCTCCTGTTCTGTATCGCCAGACTCCTTCGGTATCATTTGACCATTTCCCACTGCTGGCTCCAATAGTACCATCCGCTCTTTCTGTTCTGTTCCCATGGACACTTTTGTTTCTGCTGGCCCTTCCGTTCCCATGGACCTTTCCGTTCTCGCTGGCCCTTCTGTTCCCATGGACACTTTTGTTTCCGCTGGCCCTTCCGTTCCCTCAACCGTCACTTCCGACGAACGGCTCTCCAATTTCAATTGTGAATCTTCTTCTCTATATCTTACAGTCTCCACACTGTCCTTAGCCCGTACTACCGCACCCATTTCACCGTCTATCAGCCCTGTGAATTCACCATCTATCACCCCGTTTACATACCCTTTGATGTGACCGGAAACCCGTATTCTCCCTCCGGCAGGAAGAGGTTTGTTCAAATCCCGCTTTAAGGTAAATGCTGTTTTTTCAATGATAATATCCCCCACCAGAAGCGTCTGGGGAAGTACCAGCAATACCAGCGCAATGGAAGTCAATGTTCCCCTGCCCAGGGCCAGGCCAATAGCGGCAACCACCGCATTGGAGGATACATTGTTAATGATAAATCCTGCGGCAACCAACATGGAACCGCTGGTAACGATTGTCGGGAACGCCTGATTCAGTGACTCCACAATAGCCTTCTTAATGGGCATATACACCTTCAGCTCCATATATCTGCTTGTAATCACAATTGCATAATCAATGGTCGCCCCCATCTGAATGGCGGAAACCACCAAATACCCCAGGAAATATACCACCTCCCCTGTCAGATAGGGCAGCGAAAAATTCATCCAGATACTGCCCTGTATGGTTACTACCAGCAGCACAGGCAGACCTGCGGATTGAAAGGTAAACAGAAGGATAATCATAACAAACAATGCTGTCAGCACAGTAATAATATTATTATCCATGCTGAAAGAATCGCTTAAATCTTTATTGGAGGTGGAATTTCCAACCAGATAGATATCCCCATAATTATAATATTGGGCCACCACATTCCGTATCTGCTCCAACGCCTGGTATGTTTCTTCCCCTTCCACAGGGACGGAAAGTTCCAGGACAAACCGGCTGCACGTCTCCCCCAGAAGCTGATCTCTGGCAATGCTGATTTGAGAATAGGCATCCGTTAAAGTCTCTTCCAAATCATCTTCTAATTCAATATTTCCCTTTTCCTTCTGGTCATAGATAAAGAGAAACATATCAATCAAGGGTACTCCATATTCATTTACCCCGCTCATTAACGCCCCATAATTGCTGTTATCCACGGCATAAGCGGAATATAGCAGATTTGCCACCTCCACATCCAAATCAATCAGCTCCGCAAACTCTCTTGGGGACAATTGCTGTGTCAAAATATATCCATCCATTGCCTCAATGTTCGCAAGGCCCATACAGGAATTTACTTCCTCCATCTTCTCCAGGTCCCGCAGAACTTTTGCCTCTTTCTCATAATCCCCTCTGGGTACAATCACTGCCAATTGATTTATTTCACCAAAGTGCGCATTTACCATTGCAACTGAAAATTTATTCTCACTCATAGTCTTGGATTCCAGGGTATTTACATCATATACATAATGTGCCTTTCCTGAGAATATTGCTGCCACAATTACCGCAGCCACCAACAGGGGCGGCATAATGAACCTGGTAAGGACACAGAACTTTCCCACCGCCGTAATCTTCGGCACAAAACTCCTGTGATGAGAATTGTCTATGGCTTTGGCAAAAGTCAGAAGCAGTCCCGGCATTAAAAAGAATACGGAGACAAGGCTCATTAAAATTGCCTTGGCCAGCACAATTCCCATATCATATCCAATACGAAACTGCATAAACATCATGGCAATCATACCCGAAACGGTGGTAAGAGAACTGGAGGAAATCTCCGGTATTGCTTTGCTCAAAGCCACAATGACTGCTTCCCTGGCCTCCTTATCCTCATGTTCTTCCATAAAACGATGACACAGAATGATGGCATAATCCACTGCAAGCGCCAACTGTAGTACCACCGCAATGGAATCTGTGACAAAGCTGATGGTGCCGAACCAGTAATTGGTTCCCTTATTTAATATGGCCGCCACAATAAATGTCATCAAAAATACCGGAATCTCCGCATATGTGGTAGAAGTAAACAGCAGCACTCCTACAATCACCACCCCTGCCAGCACCAGAATCACAATCATATCATTGGCAAGATCAGAAGCATCCCTTGCCTCCTGGCCAATATCGGATGAATAATAGACATCATATTCCGCAAGCAATTCCAGAACTTCAGTTAAATGTTCCAGGGAAGATTCCTCATCCGCCTCCCCATCAAAGGTGATTTTAAATAATGCTTCCATATCATGATAGAACTCTTCCGTTTCCTCAAAATCCAGCATACTGACGCCGTCCATTTCCTGGATTTGTCCGGCCAGCCTCTCAGCTTCCTCATAAGTCACATTACAGACCATCACCCTGGCAGTACCATATGTAATAAACTGGGCATCCATCAAATCCAACCCCTGCCTTGTCTCTGTGCTGTCCGGCAAATAAGATGTCAGGTCATTATTGACCTTGACTTTATTCATGGACAATACACTGAATAAAATCAGCATAATAAATACCAGATAGAACCCCTTACGTTTATCCACTATCAGCGTGGACAATTTCATCATAAAGGAATCTTCTTTTTTCTCTTTTTCCATAATGTAACCCGCCTTTCCCGGTTGATTCGTTCAAACACCATCCTCTTAATGACCATTCTATTTTGCCCAAAAGAAACACAGGATAAAACATATAAGTTCACAGGATACTGTTATTTCCTCACAACATGCCTTTCATTGCAATCCGCTCCGCCTATTGACGCTCCCCCATCACTTCCTGTTCTATACAAGAATATGTCCAATGCCAACCTGCGAAGCTTTTCCCCCAGAACCCGCCTTAAGCCCTCCATAAATACTTCAGGTGATGGCATTTTGTAACTCCCTTCTGCTACACTGCCAAATTTCTTACGCCCAAAAGTTTGGGGATGCTTTGGACTGTCAATGAATGAACTGCTTCCTTTACAGTCATGCAGGATAATGCTTTCTGGTATCAATGAGTAAACAGCCTTCCTTATAACCACACTTATGTCATTTAATGAACAGTTGTTGACTTTCTTTCAAAAAGTAATTATAATAAATTTAATCCAAAAATCAATAAACAATTTCAGACCAAAAGATAATTACTCAACAATAGATTTGCATTCTGTCAATTATATATAAAATATTTAGAAAACTGGACGGAAAATGAATTATTACAAAACCAGTACATTCATTTTGAAGTACTTCAATTAGCTTTTTGCATTAAATTGTATAAATTCATCAGAAGTTGACGGTTATTATGCAGTCTATTTAGGAAAAATACGTTGCTTATTGTATCAATTCGTCTCGAAATTGTGTATGCAATAAGTGAAATATTGCATGATTTTGGCAAAAGACTAATTGCAGTTGAAGTAATCAGCGCTTGACTGACCTGTCAGAACAAGGTGAAGGAAGGAAACAATGCTGTGACATTGTTGTCTGACGACAACGCAGTGCCAGAGCATGTTTGAAAATTGCTTTCTGACAGCTGTGCGTCACAATTTGTGGTAGATTGGATCCGAATGAGGGAGGCATAGTGGGCTACGTTGACCGAATGAGGGCCAAATATACCGCGAAGTGGGGCGTGCAGATGGCGGGAATAAATTTTCAAACACTCTCTAGCGTGAGAAGCAAGCGCTGATTGCTCAAGGATAAGCCCACTGGGTACCAGTGTCCTGACCACCTGTACTACAGGAAATCAAAGACCCCGCTGCAAGCAACGGGGTATCAAGCTTGCAACGCCCCAAGGGGCGGGGTATTTGACCCTTGCGGCATTCGCCAACTGTCCGTGCAAGCACGGCCGCTTGGCTCATTGCCCGCGGGAATAAAGACAACAAAAACGGGAATTTACATAATTGACAGGTTTTTTGATATAACTTCACCCTCTCCCAGCTATTGAAGGTTTGATTCAAGATTAGGTAAGAGCCATTATCAGAAACAGATGGATTATTGAAGGTAGTGTCAAACAAATTATGAAAGTCACCCCCCTTCCTTGGTGTTGGCCAATTATATTTTACTTACGGAAACCCCATCAAGGCTGAATTTTACGGGCTTTCAGCCCAGCCTTAACCAGGTTCCGGCGTAAAATCGGGGACCCCAAGCCAAAGAAAGGGGGAGGTAAAGGCTTTTAGCCTCTGAAACCATTGAATTTACTGGAGTTGAGCCGATTTTAAGTGTATAGAGTTGACACTACCTTATTGAAAGGAATGGTTACGCATATGAAAACTGATAAAACAGATCGCAGGGTCCGCAGAACGAAATCGCTTTTGCTGCATGGCCTGATACAATTAATGGCCGAAAAGGATATTAAAGACATTTCCGTAAAAGAATTATCCGATTTGGCAGATATCAACAGAGGCACCTTTTACCTCCATTACAATGATATTTATGATATGCTGGCGCAGATAGAAGATGAACTTTTTATTGAATTTCATGAAATATTAGACCGCACCCTGAATTCCGATTCAGCGATTTTCTCCCCCCAGTCCACCCTGCAAGAAATTTTCTCTTTCCTGGAACGTCACAGGGATGTGGCCAGGGCAATGATGAGTCCTCATGGGGATCTTGCTTTTGTCAACCGCTTAAAAGACCTGGTAAAAGAACGCATGGGCAACCTTCTGGTCACAAAACAGACCACTTATGACAATTCTTATATGGAAGCCTTCACCGTTTCCGGCTGTATCGGCGTCATAGAATCCTGGCTGAAACAGCAGACCCCGCCCCCTGCGGAGGAAATGGCCGTGATTTGCGGCAATATGCTGGCAAAAGGGCTGGGTTTGTATGAAGACTAACCAATGATGTGTTCAAAGTAAACACACAATATTCAAACCAAATACACAATTCCTGGCAAAGCAAGACTATCCTGCAACATGACAAAACAATTGTTCCAGCAATGCCTGGCATCCCTCCAGGACATCACGATATGTTGTCTCAAAATCTCCTGTATACCAGGGATCAGATATATCCCGTTCCGATCCGGAGAAGGATAATAGTTTATAAATTTTTCCCTCCGGGTCTCCTCCCAGCATTCGGCGCATGTTGCGGATATTGGCACTGTCCATTCCAATCAAATAATCATACTTTACATAGTCTTCCCGTGTCAATTGTATGGCACGTTTTCCCTCACAGCCAATTCCATGTTCTGCCAGTTTTGCCCTGGCGGGCGGATAGACTGGATTGCCCACGCCGTTCCAGATTTCTTCCGTACTGGTGGCAGCAGAGGCGATAAAAAACTGATTTAACAGATGTTTCTTTTTTACCAAGTCTTTCATAACAAATTCGGCCATTGGGCTGCGGCAGATGTTACCGTGGCAAATAAATAATATTTTTATCATGGTTTACATATCTCCTTTTATCTCGGTATCTCCTCGTTTTTCCTTATGTTTTCAAGGTTTTCTCTCTGACCTCAAAAACTCTCTATGTCCTATATCATAGCATATCTTCCTATATCTTGTCCCCCAAAATAGGTAAAAAAAGGGTAAAATGACCTCTTTTTTACCTATCCCAGAGGTAAAACCCTCATGCCCGTTACTCGCCGGAGAGTCTTCTTTCCAACTCCCTCACTTCCTTTTCTACGTCATTGAATTTATAATGTGTGTAATATCCAAGAGTTGTCGCAATATCCGAATGACCCATGAGATATTGCAGTGACTTCGGACTGATACCCGCCTTTGCCATGTTGGTACAATATGTATGCCTGCAAATGTGGGGCGTGATTATCGGCAATTCTTCCTTGAATATCCTGTTATACTTGCCTAAAGCATACTCAAACCTTTTTTCCCAGTGTAAAGCAAGGTAGGGCATACCGTTTTTATCCAGCACCAGAAAGCCGGCCTTTCCATCTACCATTGGCTCAACTTTCCATTTCTTACGTTTTTTAATCAGTCTTTGGAAACACTGGTATACTCCTTCGCTCATTGGTAAAATCCTCTCCCCGTATGTCGTTTTAGTATCTTCAATCAAGTATACACCTTCCCTTGTCCTTTGAAGCTGGTGGTCTATTTTTATTTTTCTATTCTCCATATCTATATCATCCAGAGTAAGACCACAAAACTCTGAAATTCTCATGCCAGTCTTGAAGAGGATATACACCCCTTCATAATATTGTGAATAATGTTTGTCTCCTTTTATAAAATCAAGGAACAGTCTTTCCTGTTTCGGCGTGACAGCCTCCCTTTTTACGCTGTCATTGACGATTACCGTTGACAGCTCCCAGTCAAAGGGATTTTTCTTTAGCAGATCGTCCTCGACTGCCATACGGAAAGCCGGGCGAAGAACCCCACGGATAGTATGAATACTGCTATAATGCTTTCCACCCTGCTGTAATTTTATCAGCCATTCCTTCGCATCCGATACCTTCACTTCATCAATGCGTTTACTTCCAAATATATCTCTTTTCAGCAGGTTAAGGACGGTCTTGTAACCAGCTGCCGTATTGTGACGCACCCCCGTTTTCAAAGAGATATATCTTTCTGCCAGTCCTAACACAGTGACATCCCCACCGTGGTATGCCACTTCTTCATTGAGGGATTTTTCAATCTCTTTTTCCAGTTCCCTCAATGCTTTGCATTCCCTTTTACCAGCTGGCAGTTTATCAGTCGGCTCCAGTTTCCAACTGTAAACATAGTGCATCTTATTGT
>CAJUGT010000104.1 GCA_910586435.1 uncultured Acetatifactor sp.
AAACAGGGATTGTTTTTGGTGATGAGATGTGCTATATTTTATAATTGACAAATTGGAGTTGAGAAGATGTTTTGTAATGAGATAAAAACTATACAAAGCCTTACAATATATAGTTAATGGGAGTTTAGGCCAGGCTTTGATATGATTTTGAAATGAGGAAAAGCATATGGAAGAAAACTACAATACCCTCATCAAACAAGCGGTTCGGGCAGTGCTGAAACCCAAAGGGATGTTCCAGAAAGGTTCTACCCGGATATGGATAGATGATAATGGTTGGTTCTTCACGGTTGTGGAATTTCAGGGCAGTTGGTGCGACCGAGGGAGTTATCTGAACATAGGAATGCAACATCTGTGGAACGAGTGGGAATATTTGTTTACCGTATGTGGCACACGGGAAGCCAGAGAGGGGACATGGGTCGGATATAAAGGAAACGTAGAAATTTTCTCGCAAGAGATTACTTCTTTAGCGGAAACTGCGCTGGAACGAATTTTAGAGTATCGGACACTTGCAGACCCAGAAACAGCTAAGACTATACCTCTTATAAGCAGTGTAATTGCGCCCTTTTGGCCTGCGTGGAATCAGTTTATGACTGCCGCACTAGCAGGGGACATTCCTTTGTGCCTTGAACTTGAGCCAAAAGTCCGTCGGGCACTGGAGCGTGTCCCAATAGATGGGGCAGAAGAAATGTTGACACAAATTTTGTCCCTTTTGGATGAGCCTCAAAAAATTCATGCATATATTGTGGACAAGATTATTGCGCAACGAGCGTATTGGCGGAGTAAGCCTGGATTGAAACGTTTATCAGTTCATCCAGAATATGGTTAATATTTCCATGATAGCTCTGTACCATAATTTCCAGCCTATCATGCAGCGTTTTTCTCTCGGCGGTCAGCTTGGTGTATTCTTCTTTCCATGTTTTTAGTGGAAGGGCAGTTCGCTCTGCAACTGTTCCTGCTCGCCCTCATACTGGTTGTAGAGCATGGTATAACGCTTGTCTGACAGTTTCCCCAAGGAGTTATCCTCATATAAATCTTGGCAATCAACATTTCCAGTTCCACGATACGCTTTTCGCGCCTTATACTTAACAATTTCCCATTCAGAAATTCGGTTATCAATCGCCTAAAAGCCGTTTCTTACGCTCTATCATTTCCTCGATTCTCTCGATATACTGGGCAACTTCCTTCACATTCTCGCACCGCTCAATCCTGCCGTCAGGGTACACCCTTTTACTGATGCTCCCCGCCCCCAGAGCCACTATGGTCTGCACTTCCTCCATAATAAGAATATTATACAGGCCGAACTTCCCTTCCCTGGCATAACCCACATTCTCAAAATTACCTGACATATTTTTCTGTCTATACAAATAATAAGGCACCAACCCCAGCTTAGCGGCTCCATCCGCCGCTATTCGCATGGTTTCATCCGTATTGCGCAATAAAGCCACTCGCTCCCCCATAGCGTCTCTATTCTCCTGAAGCCATCTGTTTAACCGGGACGCACGCTTAATCGCAAGGGAATGAACCGTAAGACTCTCCGGCGCAAGCGCTGTCACCCTGTCCATGGTATATTGTACATCCTCTTCCGACTCGCCAGGCAATCCCAGAATCAAGTCCATGTTAATATTGTCAAATCCAACCTTGCGTGCCAGCCCATAGGCGTTTTCTACCTGTTCCACCGTCGCCATTCTGCCTATAATATCCAGCGTCTTCTGCTTCATGGTCTGAGGATTCACAGATATTCTGTCCACCCCATGCCCATACAATACCCTCAGTTTTTCTTCCGTAATGCTGTCCGCGCGACCTGCCTCCACAGTAAATTCCCTTACCCCTGAAAAATCAAACATCCCTTTAAGGCTTTTCAGCAGTCTGTCCAACTGATCAGGTTCCAGCGTGGTGGGCGTTCCGCCCCCAATGTAGACACTGTAAAGTGTCCTGTGACGAAAAGTCTCTGCCACATACTCCATTTCCTGAATCAGGCAGTCTACATATTCCTCCACTCTCTTGCGATAGGCTGCAATGGGAAAAGAGGTAAAAGAACAATAAAGACAGGTAGTGGGGCAGAATGGAATTCCTATATAAAGACTGTATCCTTTCAGATAATCCACCCCTTGCAGCAGTTTCCTCTCACGTTTGGCAATGGCAAGGGATAGCTGCGCTTTCTCCCCGCTGACAAAATGCCTTTGCCTGTAATACTCTATAATTTCCTCATCTCCTGTTCCCTGATCCAACATGGTATACGCCATCTTGGTGGGACGAATGCCGGTGAGATTTCCCCAGGGAAGACTTTTGCCCGTTATTTCACATAGGACACAATACAAAAAACGCTTAAATCCATTCTTATACCCTTCTTCCTTCACACTGTCCTCTGCGGCGTCATCCCATTGCCAGGTATGATTCCTGCCATTCATAGTAAAAACTGCCCCATCTTCTTTAAGGCAGATGCGAATACGAGTACAATCATTTTGTTCCTCTGTTTTTGCGCTCTTACTCTCCGGAGTCAGTACACTGACCTGTTCCCCGGGGTAAAACGCCCTAATGAGGGAATTCACATCATACTCAAAATTTACCCTGTTCAACTCCACCAACAACATTTCTTTCCATCCTCCTGATATGAAATCCTCTTATGCAGACTCTTCCCATAACGCCATTTTACACATGACAACCGCATACCCGTAACATCACCCTTTTATAAAAGGAGATTTTCCCATATACGCCCCTGACCAATCTGTCATGAAACCTCCATACCATCCCCAGCTCTTCCATGGTAGGCTTTTCTTTTCCAAAGGTGCTCTTTTCCATAATGACACAAAAATTCTCGTATTCCCTCTCATCCAAATCAGGACAGGCTTCCCGAATCTTCTGTCCGAATCTCTCTCCACGCAGGGAGATTTTGTCCGAACACCCCGCAATACTTAACACTTTCCTAAGGTTCCGATATAGCAGGAAAATCCGTTCCTCCACCTCTGCGTTTTGCATCACACCGCCCCAATACCGCTTCTCCACACTGCGCAGAATCACCCATGCCATATATAAGACACCTGTGATTCCACTCACAATCATTGCCCATAAAATGCCATATTTCCAGGCAGGAGAGCCAAAGTCATCTCCTGTCCCTCCTTCCGTCCCTTCTTGACCCATGCCCTCCGCCTGACTCAATACACCCTGATTTATGGCATTTTCATTTGTCCCTGACTCCGCCTCTTTTGCTGAATCCAAAGGTACTTGGGTTTCTTCCGGCAATGGGTTCCACTCTGGGGCTGTGTCTTCCTTCGGTACTGCGTCCATGACAGAATTCTCCACAGGCTCCCTCTTATCATCCTCCACCTTATCCGCCCAGGCCAAACCTCCTGCCTGGACCATTTCGCTTACAGGTTCTTCCAGCCAGTCCTTCAATTCTGCCAGCATTTCCATCCTGTTATCCTCAAAAAGCGCCACTGCTCCCGGTGTCATTTCCACCGGAACCCAGCCTGTCCCATCAAGATACACTTCCGTCCATGCGTGGGCCTGCTTTCCTGTAAGCACTGCGGTATACCCTTCTTCCTCCTTAGCAAAATCTTCGGGAGACACCACATACCCTGTCACATACCTTGAAGGTATCCCAAAATAGCGAAACGCAAGCACACCGGCAGAAGCAAAATGTACACAATATCCCTCATGACTCTCATACAGAAAATACTCTACAAAATCTGTGTCCGACGGATTCTTCTCTGCGTCCAGATTATACTCCGCCTGCCTTTCCAGGTATTTCATAATGTCCAATACACAGTTGGATACACTCTCTGTCCTAATCCTTGCTTCTGCCAGAGAATCCTTCATCTGAGGAAGCCGATTTGCGGGAAAATCACAGAAATTTTCATATACATACTGCCGATATTGACTTTCCATACGCTCCCATTGCGCGCCCAAACGAGAGGCTCCATGACTGCCCCTGAAAAAACGGTATTGAAATTCGTATTCCCTCCCCCTGCGTGCCACACTGCTGTCACCATGTACCTGAAACTCTTCCGTCAATAACGCCCCATAAGGGTAAATACTATAACTTCCCTTTCCGCCCAGTTCCTCAATGACTATTCGCCCGGTCTCAACCCCCTTCCTCCCATTGGAAGCTTCCCAGGCTTCATAGCCCATATTTATCAACAAGCCGTAATCTTTCGGAAGCTCCATACCATGCTCTTTATAATACGCTTCCAGATGACGGTCGTTATAAGCCTCCCAGGCTTTCTCCCCGTATGTCGCGCCGACGAATCCCTTTAGATATAATGTTCCCTCGGGAATCCGATCCACAGTCACACGATATGTCTCTGCGGCAGAATAAGCAAACACATTTGTACGATTTAAGTTCCCCGACACATCCACGCCTGCTCCAATACCAACCCCGGAAAAAACACCTTTCAGCCCCGGAATCCACTCTTCATTTACCGTTTTATACAGTGATTCCCTTGCCACCCACATTTCACCATATTGTTCGTCCAATACGGGCAGCAGCGAGAAATAAGAAAACCCAAGAATCCCGCCTGCCACCCCTGCCATCACAAGCACCGCCTGCCAGCCTGCCCCGGGAGCCTCTTCAAAATCCTTCCATACGAGCAACGCAACCACTCCCAATACACAGAGCACCAACCAAAAGCCACCCGGAAACACATTAAATACACACGCCCCCGTAAACCATGTCACATGTCCCATGATTAAGGTAAACATTTTGTCATACTTCCAGCCATATCCCATCAATACCACCAGCGGAAATACCAAAAATAAAACTCCCACAGTCTCCGGCAAACCTTCATAAGCGCCAAAACGCCCCACTTCAGCCAACAATCGTTCCCCATCCGGCAGCGCAATATGAAAATCATAAAAAGCATTCAGATTTTCCACAGCCTTTTGCAGCACCAGAAGCAATCCATAGCCAATATATGTTCTGAATATGATACCCAAAGCTGCGTATAAGAGCGCCAAAACCCCCATTCGCAAGCCGATTCTCTTCCTCTCTGTCCCTTTCCATATCCAAACCGCTCCCAGGCAAAAAAACAGAAAGCACCCCCAAAATAACACGCCATCCACCATTCCGGCTTCTATGGCATTCCCCAAAAATTCCTGTGATCCGCTGACGCTGACACCGGGTGGAAGGCTTTCCATAGGATGATTCCACGCTACAAGCCCCCAACGAATTCCGAACACTTCCAAAAGAGCCCCTGTTATGACAATACTGTTCACCCCAAAAAGCAATATCTCAAACAAATGCTTTACCCTATTCATATACGCATAGCTCTCCCCAATACAGTCTGCCATCCTCCCGAAAATGAAAACCTCTTTCCAGGAAAGGGATTTCCTTCTCCTCCAATGGACTTCCCCCTCCTTCCTGTGTCAATACCGCAAAAATCCATATCCACAGAGAGGCAATACCATCCAACTCATATCTCCAATATCCATTATTCTGCCGCCACACTACTTCCGGCACAGTTTTGACGCTTTGGAACTCTTCTGTCAGAAAACAAAGCAGAGAACATGCCCTGTCCAGATACTTGTCCCACTCCCTGGCTTGATTCCTAAAGGCATCCGAATACTTCAGATAGATTCTCATGGAACCATCCTCCAGCACCTCTTTCACCTGCAAATCTCCCATTTTTGCGGTCAATTTCCAGTACACTCGGTGAAGACTGTCCCCTGCCCGGTAATCCCTCACAGCAAAATCTCCATCCTCATCCCCGGCCAACATCCCTGTCAAGGTTCCAAAGACTGCCATTTCCTCCCTGTCAACAGGCGTTATCACAGGTGTAATACAAAACGAAGCCTCCCGAAGGCCGCCTTTTCGCACCGGAAGCGTAAACAATCCCAGATAATCCCCCACCCTGGCTTTTGTTATGGCAAAATATGCTTTTCCACAATGAAGGGCAGAAAGCTCCAGTTCCACTTCTTCACATCCCCTGCCAAAACCATACAGCCACCTTTTTGACTTTATTTCTTTTTCACCGGGCGCCTTCCACGAAATGGTAGTCCTTACCCTTGCCAGAGGAAGCAGTCCTTTATTCTCCACTCTGACACGAATTCCGAGAAGTTCTCCCCGGGTCACGGAGTTCTGCCCTGTTTCCATGCTCACCCTACACAAAAATGCCTTCGGCACCAATAACATAAAACTGGCAAGCGGAAGGCATACAATACAACACATTAGAAAACGCAAACCTTGAAAATCATACAGCAACATAAAATAAAATCCCACTGCCAGCAGCAACAAATAACCGATTCTTCTTTTGACCATCCCCATCGTTCCCTATCTGATCTTCCTGCCGCCTTCCTGCCTGCCCGGCTGAGGTTCTCTTACCTGACCAAGCACTTCTTCCAGAACATCCATTGTTCTTCTGCCATTCACCCTTGCTGTCTGGTTCAGCCGAATCCTGTGATTTCCCACATCGTAAAAGGCCTCTTTTACATCCTCAGGAATCACATAATCCCTGTTTTTCAGCCAGGCATATGCCCTGGCCATTTTCCCCAGCGCCAACGTCCCTCTGGGACTCAGCCCAAGCTCCGTATGCCCATGTTCCCTGGTAGCCCCGGAGAGCTTAACCATATATTTGTAGATGACATCATGTATAAATACATTGCCGGCCTCCTCCTGCATGGCAAGCAGTTCTTCCCCCGTTATCACCGGCTGTATCTGTTCCAGAGGCTTTTGGCTATGACGGCTTTTCAGCATTCGGATTTCATCTTCCTGGTTCGGATACCCCATAGTGATACAGATGAGAAATCTGTCCATCTGCGCTTCCGGCAATCTCTGAGTTCCGAAAGATCCCACCGGATTCTGTGTGGCCAGCACAATAAACGGGCGGGGCACCTGCCTGGTGACACCGTCAACTGTCACATTTCCCTCTTCCATCACCTCCAAAAGAGCCGACTGCGTTTTGGGCGACGTTCTGTTAATCTCATCGGCAAGCAGAAGATTACACATAACCACTCCCGGGCGATATACAAAGTCCCCTGTCTCTTTCTCATACATGGAGAACCCCGTGATATCCGAAGGCATGACGTCAGGAGTAAACTGAATCCTGTTGGAATGTAATCCCATAGCTTTTGAAAAAGCCATGGCCATCTCCGTCTTGCCCACCCCCGGAACATCTTCCAGGAGTACATTCCCCCCTGCAAGAATGGCTGCCATTACTTTCATAACGCAATCATCCTTGCCCATGATTACTTTCTTCACTTCCTCCATCACCTGGTGCGCTTCTTGAATTCTGTTATCCACATTCGTTTCCATTCATACTAACCTCCATGTCGCAGCGAAGCAGCGACACAAATCCGTGCGGTGAACGCCGTTTTTCAGGCATTCTCTTGCTTGAGACTTAGAACTTCTCCACGAAACAGCCTCTGCTGTGAGTGGTTAGAAGTTCTTCTCACGCGAACCTCCCTGCCACATCTGCCGGCACAAATCTCATAGAAAAATGCCCATGAAGTATTTATACACAGAAAGGATTATGTTCCTTCTCATGCCCTATGACAGTGCTGTCCCCATGCCCCGGATAAACCCTGGTATCCTCAGGAAGCACAAACAGTTTCTCACGAATCGAACGCACCAGTGTTCCCATACTTCCCGTGGGAAAATCCGTCCTGCCCACAGACTCTTCAAACAGTGTGTCGCCGGATATCAGTATTCCGGCTTCCGCAAAATAATAACAGGCTCCCCCGGCGGTATGTCCCGGCGTGGCAATGACCCGAAATTCCATCCCTGCCAGCGTATATTCTTCTCCATCCTTCACATACACATCCGCAAATGTGGCACAGGCTCTTCCCGCCTGCTCCGAAACATTCAACCGGGCACTTTTGAGAAGTTCTCTCTCCGCCTCACAGGCATATACCTTCACCGGTTCCCGGCCTTCGGCCTCAGCAGCGGCATTCACGGCATCTCTCAGACCGTCCAATCCCCAAATATGGTCAAAATGTCCATGGGTCAACAAAATACCTGCCACCCTGAATCCATTTTTCCGCAAAGTATCATAAATTTTATTTCCCTGATCCGCCGGATCAACCACAATCGTCTCTTCCGACCCCTCACGGTATATGAAGTAACAATTCGTCTGACACACCCCAAGAACCATACGCCCTATCTTAATATCACTCATCCCGTCGTCCTCTCTATATCCAAAACACTCTCTATACTGCGCAGCTTGTCAATCACACGATTCAATTCTTCCCTGCCTTCCACGGCAAAGGTAAGGTGCAGTGTGGCAATACCCTGACGGTTTGTTCTGCAATTTACAGACTCAATACTGATATTGCGCTCTGTCAATGCCTTGGACACATCTACCAGAAGCCCTTTTCGATCATTGGCAAATATCTGAATCACCGCCACATATTTGCCCTGTGCATCCTCCGCCTGCCATTCCGCGTCAATCACACGGGCCCGTTCTATCTCCGGCAGATTCATCATATTAATGCAATCCGTCCTGTGAATGGAAATCCCCCGCCCTCTGGTGACAAAGCCAATAATCTCATCTCCCGGCACAGGAGAACAGCACTTGGAAAAACGCACCGACAAATCCGCAATGCCCTTAACGACAATACCGCTTTTTGGCCTCATGGCAGCGGATTTTGCGGTGGAAGCAGCGCTGGCTTCCGCAATGCTTGCCAGAACTTCCTCATTGGTCATGGCCTTTTTGTGCTCTCTGTCATAAAGCTCCTGCATCCTGTTGACAATCTGGCCTTCTTTCAATGCCCCATGCCCAATGGCCGCCAGCACGGACTCCCAATCCCGGAACCCATATTTGCGCATAATCGCACCCATATATTCCGTTTTCATCAATTCCGACAGATTGACAGACCGTGCTTTGCAATAATTGCTCAAAAGATCCTTTCCCTTGACAATATTGTCTTCTTTCAGTTCATTTTTAAACCACTGATTGATTTTATTTTTCGCCTGAGTACTTTTGACCACATTAAGCCAGTCTCTGCTGGGCCCCTTGGAATTTTGAGAGGTAATAATCTCAACACGGTCGCCATTTTTGATTTCATAATCTATTGTCACCAGTTTATCATTGACTCTGGCACCCACCATTCGGTTGCCCACAGCGGAATGGATACTGTACGCAAAATCAATGGTGGTGGAACCCACAGGAAGGTTCTTCACCTCTCCCGATGGGGTAAAACAATATACATTGTCTGAAAACAAGTCCAGATCGTTTTTTAAAAGCTTGAGAAATTCCCTGTTATCCGAAAGGTCCTGCTGCCATTCCAGAATCTGCCGCAGCCAGGACAGCTTCTCTTCTTCCTGGGCTTCCACTTTCTTGCCGTCGGATGCTTCCTTATATTTCCAATGGGCGGCAATACCGTATTCCGCGGCTTTATGCATTTCAAAAGTTCTGATCTGTATCTCAAAGGGCTGACCGGAACTGCCGATCAATGTGGTATGCAGAGACTGATACATATTTGCCTTGGGCATGGCAATGTAATCCTTAAATCGTCCCGGAATAGGCTTATACATTTCATGAATCACCCCCAGGGCCGCATAGCAATCCTTAATGTTGTCCACAATAATTCTCACGGCAAACAAATCGTAAATCTGATCCAGTGTCTTATCCTGATTCTTCATTTTCTTATATATGCTGAAGAAATGTTTGACACGGCCGTCAATCTTCGCCTTGATACCCGCTTTCTGAATGTGTTCGCTTACTTCATCCACAATGCTTTGTATATATTTCTCACGAACACTCTTGCGGACCGCAATTTTTTCCACCAAATCATAATAGACATCCGGCTGCAGAAATTTTAAGGACAAATCATCCAATTCTGTCTTGATTTTGCTGATGCCAAGTCTCTGGGCAATAGGGCAGTAAATTTCCAGGGTTTCTTTCGCAATACGCTGCCGGCTCTCAGGGCTTTTGTATTTCAAAGTACGCATATTATGAAGTCTATCGGCCAGCTTGATTAAAATCACTCGAATATCTTTTGCCATGGCCAGGAACATCTTCCGCAGATTTTCCGCCTGCATCTCCAGCTTTTCATCCACCTTTTCAGTGGTGGGGGTAAGGGGCAAATGTTCCAGCTTGGTAACACCATCCACCAACAGCGCAACATCTTTTCCAAATTCCCGCTGCAAATCTTCTTCTGTCATAATGGTGTCTTCCACCACATCATGCAAAAGACCAGCCACAATGGTCTCTTTATCCAACTCCAGATCTGCCAGAATAATCGCTACGTCCAAAGGATGAATAATATAAGGCTCTCCGGACTTTCTAAATTGATTCTGATGAGCCTTCTCCGCAGTCCTGTAAGCCTTCTCAATCATGGAAATGTCATCGCTGGGGTGATATCTGCGCACATGATCAATTAACTCCTGATACAAATCCTCAGGATTCACAAATTCATGGGGTTCCCCCATCTTCCCATCATCAAAAATACCATCGTTTTTTTCTTCTGCCATAAATGTCCACGCTTTCCTGCCATTTTCTGATTCTGCCGAGCCTTTGCTTCATGGCATTATCTACTTACCGTCATAACAAATAGCTGACTCCAGCCGATACCCGGCAATCTTTTCACGGCCCTTTAATCCAGCCAGCTCAATCAACACCACTACACCCACAACCTCGCCGCCCAATTGTTCAATCAGCTTAATCATGGCCTCTGTGGTTCCGCCGGTGGCAATCAGGTCGTCCACAAGCAATACTTTCTGTCCGGGTTTGATGCTGTCCTTATGCATTTCGATTGTCGCTTTGCCGTATTCCAGGTCATAGGAAACGGATACTGTCTCTCTGGGAAGTTTACCGGCCTTGCGGATCAACACAAATGGCTTTTTATTATTATAAGCAATGGGTGTTCCGAATATAAACCCTCTGGACTCTGGGCCGGCAACCACATCATAATCAAGATCCCCTATTTTGTCCTGCATGGTGTCAATGGCAAGCTGTAATCCCTCCCCGTCCTGCAAAACACTTGTCACATCCCGAAATATAATTCCCTCTTCCGGGAAATCTGGTATACTTACCACATAGTCTTCCAATTTTTTCTCACTCATAATCCATCCCTCTTCCTTATGTATTTATTTTTATATTCCAATCCCAAACCTAACTGTTTCTTATGCAGTTTTAATCCCTGTTGTTTCTATCCTGGTTCTAATCCCTGCTGCTTCAGTTCCGATTTCAGACCCGGCCGTTTCTTATCCAATTTCAATCCCTGCTGTTTCTATCTTGGTTCCAATCCCTGCTGCTCATGCCTTCTCTGCCCTGTTTCAAGACAAAATTTCTCTCTTCGGTCCGCTTCCGGCAGCCACGGACGATACTTCCCTTCGGACAAAACATGAAAGGTTCCCAAGGAATAACCATAGGAATACTACATCTTCTGAGGAAAATCAAAACCCCCGCATTCCCTGCATTTGTCCATAAAATATTTTATAATATCGCTTCGAGTGACAATTCCGATAAAGACATTTCTATCATCAACTACCGGAACAAAGTTCTGACTTATGGCCCGCTCCAGGAGATGCTCCATAGCTGTGTCAATACAAGCTGGTTTGACTTTCCCATTTTGGATAAACTCCCTCACTGTCATCTGTTCCATCTTTTTCATAGTAATATCGTCCAAACTTTGATTAAAAGCCAAAGTATTCCATAGAATGTCTCCTACACTTATGACTCCTACATACCTATCTTCTATATCAATGACCGGAATTGCGCTGAAACCACTTCTGCGAAGCTTTTCCGCTCCCTGACGCAGAGTCATGTTATCATGCAGGTACGCTACTTCCGACTTTGGCATTAAAAATGATGCTATATTCACTGTTTTGCTCCCTCATCTTTTACTTTATCAGCATTAACGCCGCCATCCTCAGAGATTTCCTCCTGTACCTCTTCCTTTTCATCCATATTCCATTCCACAGGTTC
The DNA here is from genome assembly GCA_910586435.1 of uncultured Acetatifactor sp. Lineage (GTDB taxonomy): Bacteria > Bacillota > Clostridia > Lachnospirales > Lachnospiraceae > Acetatifactor. The sequence goes on from CAJUGT010000104.1 coordinate 11,862, forward strand.
CTTCTCCTGCGTCACATCTTCCGGCTGCTGCTCCTGCGCCTTATTCGTTCCCTTTTTTCCATCTTTATCCACAATCTCGACAAAAGTACTGTCCACCGCCTGTAAGTCCTCATAGTATTTCCTGATTTTCCGCGCGAAGAAAATAACGGTAAAGCAATCCGTTGCGCCACTGAAAATCAGTCCTGCCCCAACCAGCTGAAACAGCACCAATGCCGTCTCAAAAGGATTGAAGATAACCACAACACCGAAGATTACATTGGCCACAGCAAGGATCAGCATCAACACCCAATTGCCATATTCCATCCGCTTCATGTCTATTACATCCTGAAGCTTACTGCAACCACTGGCCAGCACCAGTACACCCAAAATAAGCGGAACCAGTTCAATCAGCCAGTCCACTTTGTATAATACAATAATACCTATGGCAATACTCACAAGCCCATATACAAAGTCATTGCGATAATAGTTTTGATGCGCTTCTCTGAGCAGATAGCAAATCATGGAAACCGCGCCGGCAATAATCAACAGCGCGCCAATCAAATACCCTATTGTCTTAACCATTGTCTCTGGAATCACTACACATACAATTCCAAGCACAATGTACAACACCGAAATTAAAATAGCATCCCATTTAATCTGTTTCAAAAGTTTCTTCATTCTGTGCATCCTCCTTATATAAAAAAGACCCCTTTCGATAGAAAAGTTTCCGAAAACAAAAGACTTTTCAGAATTCACCCCGGAAACTTTTCACCGAAAAGAGTCCTTTGTCTTTCATAACAGCTTTCCGATACCATTTAACCTCATATTATCCAGTAATACTCTCGCTATTTCCTGCCACAACATTTTTTATATTTCTTGCCACTGCCGCAAGGACAGGGATCATTCGGGTATACCTTCGTCTCCTTCACCACAGTATTGGAAGCTTTCTGTTCTCTGTAAAGGGATTTTCTGGTGTCCTCGTCAAAAATAGCCTCCCACTCTTCCAGATTGTAAAGCCAGTCAGCGCCTGCTGCCACCATATTTTTATAGAGGCTCTTCTTGTCAAAACCAAGATTTACCACCGTCCCCTCATCCATTTCGTCTATGGGGTTGGCGTTTACCAGACTATCGTTGATTCCGTCCAAAAACCCTGTCATGGTCATAATTGACACCTGGTACTTGTCCGCCAGTTCCTGAACTGTTCCTTTGACCACTTCCTCAGGGTTTTTCAGCAATTGAGCATAAATAGCCTTCTCTTCCAGAAAATACGCATCCCAGAACTTTTGCAGCTCCTTCTGCCCTAATGACTGATTATAAGCCGTTTCTTTCCATTTTTCCAATAATGCCATTTCCATTACCACCTTTTCCGTCTTATGCTATAGTTCTTTTTCACCGAAACAACATCGGTCATATTGGGATTCCTGCGGATATTGCCCCTCCGCCACTGGTATATAGTATATAACAGATTATATATGAACACAACAAAAAATTTCCAAAAAAGATGAAAAACCTATCATCCCCCTCATTTTGTCAAAAAGAAAATAGATTTCGCATGTATAAATATTCTGTTATGGGGTAAAATTGTTACCATGAAGGCTGTGCAGAACCTTATCCTCCCTTTGAAGAGGAGGCCATCCCCCTGATATACAGGCCGCCTCAATTGGAAAGGTTACAACCCCTCCCTTGGATACACACTGGCCACCCCTATGAAAAGGGGTATTTGATATCTCCATTGGAAGAAGCGTTTGCGCCTCCCTTGGAAGGAACACTTGACCCTCCATTGGAAGGGGCTGTCGGCCACCTCCATAAGGTCCCGGACTTAGCGTTTGGTGCAGGCTCGGGACTTTTTCACTGTTGTCTGTTTCCT
>CAJUGT010000105.1 GCA_910586435.1 uncultured Acetatifactor sp.
GCCCGGGCAGGGGAGGCAGGCAGAGGATTTGCGGTGGTGGCATCCAATATCCGTCAACTGTCAGACAGCTCCAAAGCCTCTGTGTCTTCCGCAAAAGAAAACGGCGGGGCTATCAGAGAAGCCATTCAGGAAATAGCCAATGTGATAGGGCAATTCAATCAGACAATTTCGGAACTTCTCAATTCCGTACAGGATGCCATAGGAGATGTGAATACGTCTTCGGAAAAGGGACGTATGATACAGCAATCCATGGATACCGTGGCAAGGATGGCGGAAGAAGTAAAGGGCGTGATACAGGAGACCAGTTCGATTTTGAATTAAGATGTAAACTTTTAAGAAAATTTGCCGAAATAATTGTATATGGACAGGTGAAAAGCTAAGGACAGCGAACAGATGGTAAATCATGTTTGGCTGTCTTTTTGCGTGTTGGAACGGTTCGTGACATTAGATTCACATTTCGTTACATGATGCAAAAGTCCATGGGAGTTTTAGCCGAAATAATACAGGAAGACAATGAGGTGGGGCATGAAGGCGGCAATTTGTGATGAAGATAATGAAAGCAGTGAGTTGCTTTGCTGTCTGATGAGGCAGCAGGCACCGGAGTGTGAGGTGCTGTGCTTTGGCAGCGGCGGAGAGTTTCTGGAGTCTAAAGAACATTTTGATATTTTGCTCCTGGATATACAGATGGAGGATATGAGGGGAATTGAAGTGGCAAGGGCCCTTCGCGGACGGCAGGAAGATACCATACTTATCTTTGTGACGGCGCTGAAAGACTATGTGCCGGAAGCGTTTGATGTGTCTGCGTTTCATTATCTGTTAAAACCTGTCTCAAAGGAGAAGTTTTGTGAAGTATTTGAACACGCTTGCAGGGAAGTTCAAAGGCTGACGTCACAGAGGGAGGAACAGCTTTTCTTTCGGACAAAGACCAAGAGTTTTACCATACGGAAAAAAGATATTTTGTATGTGGAAAGCAGAAAACGCAAGGTGGACATCCATACTTTTGGGGAAGAATATACAGTGTATGCCACCATGAAATCTATGGAGGAGCAATTAGGGCAGGAGTTTTACAGGTGTCACAGAGGGTATCTGGTCAATCTGGCATATGTGGCGGAGTATGGAGAAGGGGAAATCCGATTGAGGAATGGTGAAAGGGTCTATATTGCCAGGGAGAAGTATACTGATTTTGTAAAGAGCTATACCTGGTATTTGGAACATTCTGTATGAGTATATAAGAGCCGCGGCAGCGCTGTGTCCGTGGTTCGCAGGGGCCGGTGAAAGCGTCATATGTAAGTGACGGTGGGAAGCGGGCCGCCTGAGTGGACAATATTACTTTCAGGCAGCGCAGAAAAGAGGGATATATGAGAATCAGAAGCATGATGGCGAGAAGGACCACGACAAAAATGGTGAATAACAGCAGAAAGAAGACGGGATTGCCCTCCAACAGGAAGAGCAGCCGCAATTCCCTGGTGAACTTTCTGCAAAAGGACGGGCTGGGAATCAATTCCAGGTGGAGTGCCATGAATGCGGACAGCATTCAGGCCAACCGGACGGAACGGAACAATGCCGCAAAACTTCACAGCTCTTCCAGTATGTTGTTGCAGCAGGTTAAAAACCTTGGGGAGAAGGTTGACAAGGGAAGCACCAATATGACTTCTACCATGTCAACGGTTGTGGAAAAATACAATGAGACCATGAAGAACCTGAGAAATTCTTCCGGTGTACTCAATGATTATTACATGCAGTCCATGAAGGAAGTGGCTGTGACAAACAAAAAGGCGCTGGCTGAAATCGGCATTGCCGTGGGAGCGGATGGTTCCCTTTCTCTGGACAAAGAGAAATTTGAAAGTGCGGACGAAGAGAAATTGAAGGGGCTTCTTGGCTCGGAGGGTATTTTTGTAAAGCGGGTTGGAATTGTGGCATCCCGGGTGGTGGATAACGCAATGGCAAGTGTGGAGAGTTCTTCAAGCAGATACAATGCCAGTGGCTACTTGACGAATTCCTATCTGAGCAAATATAATTATAGAGGATAACAGGCAGGCTGGCATACAAAGATTCCTCTTGGGAAAGGAGTGCGGAGAAGTGAAAGTAGGCGCGTATATGGCTGCAATGCGGGCGATGGAACAGCCCAAAGGGCTGAAGGGGTCGGACAGAAAGTTTTCTTTGGGAGAGCCTGCGGAAGCTGTGGAAAGCAGTAAGGGATGTACAATACAGAACAGCCGGCTGGGAGAGTTGGGCGGTATCACTGAAGAAAAGAAAGAGGGCGAGGAAGAAGAAACCAAGGACAGGTCCGAGGCGCTGAAAATTGTCAAGGCAGTAATGTCCGGGGGTAAAAATCCTATAGAAGAGTTGAGAAAAAAGCCCAAAGTTCCTTATGAACACCTTGCGAAGGATGGCGTAATCATTTATAATGATGTATGCTTTGTATGCGATGAGGAAACCAACAGCATCTGTCTTGGAGATATGACAGATAAGAAAAACGTGATCAATATCCCTCTTTCAGGAGGAGGGAATCTGAAGGTGAACCGTGCCAACCTTGGGGATTTGTCCAGGGCGATCGGAATGTTCTCACCGGAAGATGTCAATCTGATTATGCGTGCCATTGCTCTGGATACAAAACTTCAGGCTACGGAGAAAGAAATAGACGACATGGAGGCCAGTGTTGGGAATCAGCTGACAGGTGATTCCGAGGAAGGGCAGGAAGCGGAAAGTGCGTAATTTATATACACTTTGTTATATAGAGACAGAGAACTGTTACCTGATGCTGCATCGGGTAAAAAAAGAAAATGACATTAACAAAGATAAATGGATCGGTGTGGGAGGACATTTCGAGTCAGATGAATCGCCGGAGGAGTGTCTGTTGAGAGAAGTGCGGGAAGAGACAGGGCTTGCGCTGACTTCCTATAAGCTCAGGGGCATTATTACTTTTTGTACCGACATTGCTCCTACAGAATATATATTTCTTTACACGGCGGACGGCTATGAGGGAACTCTGACGGAATGTGATGAGGGCAATCTGGAATGGGTTGAGAAATCCAAGGTATACCAATTGCCTGTCTGGGAGGGGGATAAGATATTTTTCCGGCTTTTGGATGAGGGCAGGGAGTTCTTTTCTCTGAAAATGTGTTATGAGGGGGATAAGCTTGTGGAGGCGGCTTTGGATGGGAGAGAGCTTCCGTGTCAAGGGGATTCCATGTGAGCATGACTAGTGTGCTGACACGATTATATTTAGCCAAACATACTTCCTCGTGAATTCATTAGTATTGCTTATTGAATATATCATAATTAAGCTAAATATAAACGTGTCAGTACACTAGAAAACAGGAGGTACAAATATGGCACTGAATATGGAGCAGATTGATGCATTAAAGAATTTTTGTGCGCTTATACTCTGCGGGCACAATGAAGAGGTCTTTCGGCGCTGCAGAGAATGTATGGAAAATGCGGATGATAAGTATGGCGGTATCCCGGAAGTTTTATATGTACTTTCCGGCAATGACAGTGATCCGGACGATCCGTTTGAAAATACTGCTGATGAGGAGAGCCAGCTTGTGAAACTCCAATATTACTTTATCTCTTCTGACGCCGGAGCGCCTGGATTGGAGGACTTTTTTTGGTTTATTGAGAATGTTAAGACCGCGCGGGGACTGGATTTTGCCCTGGATGAAGAAAGGTTCTCGGATGACGACTGCATTGTGGAATGGCTGGCAGAGCTTTCTGCACAGTTGGAAGATTTATACATTGTTGATTTTGACGGAGCCAGTGAGGATTATCATTTTACCATAATGAATAAAGATAATTGTGAAAAGGCGATGGCTCTGTTCAAAAAAATGACGGCCGGCATAGAGGGCTATTCGTATTCTTCCTTCTTGATCACCGCTGATTTTGAAGGCTGATGGACAAGAGGCTTTATCTTCAGACAGCATTCCTCATCTTTGCAGAATTCAGGCGAAAGCCGGTTTCAGGGGCAAACCGGCTTTGGGGCCGCAAAATATTTTTGTTTTCATTGACAAAGGTGTTAAGGGTGTTAATTGCAGAGTGAGCGGCTATGCAGGGGAGCAGGCTTATGCCGCAGTAAAAGATAATCACAAACAGGAATCCAATCACCATTTTGCTACCAGGATCTGAAACTTCTAAAAGAGGCGGAACATTATCGCACAGCGGCAATGTTTTCGGAGATTGACTGTGAAGTGGATATTGGCAGATACGATGTCCTGGGTGGATTTGATTCACAAGATACGTATAAGGCCGCCCAGGCATATGATGATATTTTAAAGGAGTATCTAAAGGAATACAGGGCGACAAGGCGGTAAAAGGAGATACATAATATGCGTACACCGGAAGAGATGATCAATTTAGTGTTAAAAACGGCAAAAGAGGATGAGAGCATCCGCGCAGTAACCATGTGTGGCTCCAGGGCAAATAAGGACTGTCCCCCAGATGTGTACCAGGACTTTGACATTGTCTATTATGTGGAGGACGTTGGGCCCTTTTGGGATAATATGGATTGGATCCGGGAAAAATTCGGAATGCCGTCCCTGGTACAAAAGCCTGAGAGCATGGGTTTGATACCTCCTGAGAACAATGGGAATTATTGCTATTTGATGATATTTCCTGACGGAAACAGAATTGATTTGAATATAACAAGCCAGAAATATGTGGACTATGGGGAGCCCATGCTGCTTCTGCTAGATAAGGACGGAACATTTCCGCAGATACAGGTTGCAGAAGACTATTGGTACATAAAAAGGCCCACCCAGAAATATTTCTCAGACTGCTGCAATGAGTTTCACTGGTGCCTGAACAATGTGGCAAAGGGCATAGCCAGAGACGAACTGTCCTATGCCATGGAAATGCTGAATCACTGTGTGAGAGACATGCTGATCCTCATGCTGGAGTGGTATGTGGGGACAAATTATGATTTTAAGGTTTCCACCGGAAAAAACGGCAAATACTTTAAAAATTATCTGCCGGAAGATATCTATAAAAGGTTCCAGGCCACTTACTCTGATGCAGATTATGACAATATGTGGAAGGCGGCATTTGAGATGCTGTATCTGTTCGGAGAGGTGGCAAGGATGGTGGCGGCTGAACTGGAATTTACCTATGATGAAGGGGAGGAAAAAGGAATAGAGGGTTATATGGAGCTTGTCAAGGCAGGCATAAGGAGGGAATTTTAAACAGATTGAGCAGGGATTATTTGGGATATACATTTCTGATATTACTCTTAGGTTGGGGAACCTGTGTCATATGCAGCTGGATTGGGATATCGTTAAAGGATAACAAATTGTTGTATGTACCCTTCCTGTTGGGTGGGTGGTCCCCCACCATTGCCTCTTTTCTTGCGCTGAAGAAGCATAATCGGGTTACGGGTATCAAAAACTGGCTGGGTAATATATTTGATTTCAGACATGGGCTTTTCGCATATGTTATGCCGGTGGTTTTTGCCGCTGCTTTTATTCTGCCTCAGTGTGTTATCTCCGGCTTTGAAGAAGGAGCTCCGTTTTTTGTGATTATCTTTATGGCGCCCATGATGCTGCTGGAGGAAGCTGGCTGGAGATATATACTCCAGCCAGAACTGGAAGAGAAACATTCCTTCGCTCTGTCAGCCATTGTGGTCAGCTTCATCTGGTGGATATGGCATCTGCCGCTCTTCCATATAGAGGGAGCTTCCCAGTATAGGCAGAATTATTTTGCATTTGGGATAAATGTCCTGGGATTAAGTTTTGCCCTGGCAGCCATAAGGAAGAAGACAGGAAGTGTATGGCTGTGCGTATTCTTTCACTGCATTGTGAATTCCCTCTCGGGCATATATCTGATTCACGATAATATCTGGGGAAATGTGTCGGCAACAGCCCTTCTGATTCTGTGTTCTTTTGTCTCTCTGAAGATCGAGAAGGGACAAAAAGCCATATAATGGCGGCGTCTGACACGCGATAAAAAACGGCCGGGGGGTTAGAGCCTGGAAGTAAAATGGCCCATTGCCTTCAGAACCTCCCCCTGGGCTTCAGGCTTTATGACAGCCAGTATGCGGGGTTGAACTGCCTCAAAACAGGCCCGGTCAAAGTTGCCGGCGTTCTGTTTCTCAAAACATGTTTCAAGAATTTCTCTGGCATCTTCATGTTGATCTTCTAATGTGCAAACATTTCTTGTCCTGGATTCATAAGTTTTTCTCCTCTATTTAAATATATTCTTTCCCGAACAGGATACCACAGAAGCCAGGACAAGTATACACTTTTTCTGGCATAAAATAAAAGCCGGGATCAGAAACAAACCGGTAAAGAATAATATTAGACGGACAGTGCCGGGATTTCAGTGGATGTTCCGGGGATGAGATGATTTCACAGGAAATCAAGGGAATGGAAAAGGAAGTAAATCGAGAGATCTATTCCTTCTGCAGACAGTATGCGGATGAGGCTCTGGCAGGTGCGGAGGAGTACAGGCAGGCATTTTTGGCTATGGGCGGCACAGAGGAGGAGTGGCTTGAACACAATATCAGCATAAAAGTATGGTATGAAGTTAAAACATTGACGGATAAATATCTGTCCCTTGTGGTAATGGGAAGTACCAACTGGAACAATGCTCAGAATGAGGCAAAATACTACACCTTCGATGTGGATGCCGGCAGGTGGATCACTCTGACAGATTTACTCAGCGCCGAAGAACAGCAGGCGGCGAAGAAAGATATCCTCTCCCAGATGGAACAGAGGGAAAGGGAGACGGGAATGGAATTCTGGAAAGAAGAGTGGAAGGGCATTGAGGAGGACACAAAATTCTATGTCAACCATGCCGGGAATCCTGTGATTGTCTTTGAAAGGTATGAGATTGCCCCCGGCGCTGCAGGGCAGCAGGAATTTGAGATTGCAAGGTAAAAATCCGGGGAAAATCCAGAGAAGATATAAACAAGTTGACAGTTCAACGTCTGTGCGGTATAATGCCAGAAGTTGAGCTGTCAACTTTTTTGAGGATTTCTCATGAAATAAAAGGAGACTTTTATGGTGGACAGATTTGAACAGTTTTCCCTTGCCATTATGGAGATCTCCAGGCACTGGCACAAGCTGGCGGCGGATGAGATGGAGAACCATGGACTGAAGGGTTCCCATGCTGTCTACCTCCTGACAATGTACCGTTATCCGGAAGGCATTACCGCGCCCAGGCTCTGTGAGATCTGCGGCAAGGATAAATCCGATGTGTGTCGGATGATGCCCATTCTGGAGGAGAAAGGGCTTGTAAAAAAGGAAGGGGTTCATCAGAATCTCTACCGGGGAGGTTATAAGCTGACCCAGGAGGGAAGGACGGTGGCGGAATATGTCCGTCGGAGGGCGGCTCTTGCCGTGGAGCTTGCAGGCAGGGATATTACCCCTGAGAAGCGGGAGATTTTTTATGAAGTACTGGGAACCATTGTGGGAAATCTGAGAGAGATAATCAAGGATGGACTTCCCAGGCAATGAATGCCGGATGGAGTACCAGTATAACCCGCAACAATTACCACTGTGTTCCGGGAAGGATAAATTTTCAGTCTGCAAGGGGGAGGAAGGAGTCGCAGCGGGCTGGGATGACTGACGGTGCTGTGTGCCAGTGGCACACGTTCAGCACGGACCGTAGCGGAGCGTAGACCAACGACGCAGATGGAAATTTAGACAAGTGAAACGTGTGGTTAATTTGGTGGGGGTATACTAGTGTACTTGACAACAGTATCAAAAAGTGCTATAAGTGTATTAAATACCTTAATACGCTTATAGCATTTTTTGTTGACTTTATTCACAGGTTACTGAATTGCCATAACAAAGAAACTGCTTTTGATTTTGTGGAAAGCGGCATTGAATGACGCAGCGGGAGGCGGTAAAGGCTGAGCCTTTTGGAAGAGTGTAATAGTGAATGGTAGTGTCAAATGGGATATGAAAAACAGCAACGGACCAGATAAGTCCCGGGAGGATTTACTGACGCGTCTGCGGCAGTAAAATTTTCCCGGATTCAGGGGGCTTAGGAGGCAAGTTGCGGAATTAAATTAAGGGTAGAGGAATAGGTTATGATTCTGTTGGATTATCGGGACAAACGCCCCCTGTATGAGCAGGTAGTGGAAAAATTGGAGAAAATGATTATCAGTGGGGGGATGGAACCTCTTACCAGAATGCCCAGTGTGCGCAGCCTTGCCATGGAATTGTCCGTGAATCCCAATACGATTCAACGGGCATATGCCCAGCTGGAACAGGATGGTTATCTATATACGGTATCGGGCAGGGGCAGCTATGTGACGGCGGAAAACGAATGGCGGGAAAATAAACAGGGCAAAGTGCTGAGAGAATGGAAAGAAATGACTCTCCAGGCCAAAGAGATGGGAATTACAGAAAGCCAGCTAACAGAGAGCCTGCGCCAAATATATGAAGAAGCAGAAATAAAAGAAGAAATAAAAGAAAAAGCAGAAATAATAGAAGATAAACCGCCCACACAAGAAGAATAAAATGTGGGAATGGGTCCTGAAGCGCAGAGACCGGAACAAGTTCCCGCAAGCAGGAACTTGAATAAAAGAGGAAATATAAAAACAGTCTCGGAACGGAGGTGCAATGTGTCTTTCAGACACAGGGAAGGGTTTTCAGACGCAAAAGCGGCTGAATAACCCTTCCCTCATAGGGGCACCGAAGTGCAGAGACCGGAACAAGTTCCCGCAAGCGGGTACTGGAATAGGAGACACAATCATGATTGAATTTCAAGGGGTGAGCAAGAGTTTTGACGCAGTGAAAGCGGTTGACCATATCAGTGCTGTCATTGAGGAGGGGCATGTGTTTGGGTTAATAGGAACCAACGGTGCCGGGAAATCTACTCTGATGAGGATGCTCTGCGGTATATTCAGGCCGGATGAGGGAAGCATCACTGTGGATGGCCAGCCAGTCTATGACAATCCGGCGGCCAAGGCGAAACTCTTTTATATTTCTGATGACCAGTATTTTTTCAGGAGTGGCACGCCCAAAGATATGATGCGATTATACCAGGCTTATTATGGAGATTTTGACACCTTGAAATGGAATACATTGATGGAGAAATTCGGCCTGGAATCCGGACGTAAGATTCATACCTTTTCTAAGGGAATGAAAAAGCAGCTGTCCATACTCTGTGGCATCTGTGCCAACACAAAGTATTTGCTCTGTGACGAAACTTTTGATGGTCTTGACCCGGTGATGCGGCAGGCGATAAAGGCGTTATTTGTCAAGGAGATAGAGGAGCGGGGGATGACACCTGTGATAGCTTCCCACAATCTGAGAGAGCTTGAGGATATATGTGAATATGTGGGGCTGCTTCATAAGGGCGGTATACTTTTTGAGAGAGATTTGGATGAGATGAAACTGAGTATTCACAAGATACAGTGTATTCTAAAAGATAAGTCACAACTGCCCCGGCTTCAAGAAGGGCTGCGTATCGTAACCACGGAGAACAGAGGCGCGCTCTATACCTTTACAGTGCGGGGCAGGCGGGAGGAAGTGGAGCGTTATATGGAAGAACAGAATCTTGTTTTTTATGAACTCCTTCCATTGTCTTTGGAGGAAATATTTATCAGTGAAACGGAGGTAGAAGGGTATGATGTCAAAACGCTTATTCTGTAGGGCTATGCGGGAGGATGTAAGACATAAAATCTGGATGCTGGTTTTCTTTACAATGGTAAGCTTTTTGGCAGTGCCCATGTCATGGCTGCTTGTGAGGAGCAATCTGGAGATTGACTGGGCGAAGGTGCATTCCAGTGTCAGAGAGACGGAAATCGCAGTGAAAGAAGCCCTTTATTTCTTTCTGCAATATCTGATGCCCGTGGGGGGCATAATAGCGTTAATGTCGGGGCTGGTAGCAGGATTGTCCGCATTTGGCTATGTGTTCCACAAGAATAAAGTGGATACTTTTCACAGCCTTCCAATCAAGCGGAGTATGCTGTATGGTGTATGCTACATAAACGGTATTCTGGTATGGTTACTTCCGTTTTTGACATGTATTCTGCTGACGCTGCTTTTGGCAGCAGGATTTATGGGCAGGCTGGGAGGCGTGTCCGCAGTGATTCAAATGTGTGGAATGACGGGGCTGAGCCTGTTGGCAATATTGACCATCTTTTTGATGGTGTATCATTTGGTGATAGTGGCGGTAATGGTGAGCGGTAATATTTTGAATACCCTGGTCAATATACTGTTTCTGGGAGTTGGCCCCATATGTTTTTATGCTATATGGAGGGGGTTTTATGAATTTTATATGTGGACCTTCTACAATTACAAAATTGATGTTTGGGGAACGGCCATGGCGGGAATTTCACCGCTGATTTCTGCTTTTCAATTAGCCTTTTCCACAAATCAGGCATATTCCCAGAAGGGCGTATGGAATCTGATGTGGATAATTGCCATAAATCTGGGAGCGGTTGTGGCTTTGGGGATATGCGGGTGGATTCTGTACCTGAAAAGAGACTCGGAACTTGCGGAACAGGGAGTGCGATTTAAAACATTTACGGCGATCCTGAGGACCGTTTGCGGTGTGGCAGCGGGAATGGGAGGATGGGGCATTTTTACCATGGTTACAGATAATGTGGGGGGAATTGTGGGAGTGGCATGGAAATCCTTTGGCGCCATATTGGTTTCCGTATTCCTGTTTGGACTGCTGGATGTGATTTTCCATATGGAATTTGGGGCGTTTCTCACCCACAAGAGACACATGGCAGTCACAGTGTTTGTGACGCTGATTATTTGCTTTGCCTTTTACCGGGATTGGTTTGGCTATGACACATATTTGCCGGAAAAAGAAGAAATAGCGCAATTGGCTGTTATGGACAGCCAGTTTATGAATCGTAACAGCAATTACAACAAAATGACTTCGGAAATTCTGGAACAGATGGAAATTCAGGATGTGGAGGCAATCTATAGGTATTTGGAGAGCGCTGTAACCGGAGAAAAAAACGGCAGCAACTATTGGGAGTGTGAAACTGTTGAAACAAAAGTGACTTTGAAAAACGGCAGAAGCTATTACAGGGAATATCATCATGTACCTTCCAGTGAGGAGATTCTCTGGCCTTTGTTCTCCAATGAGGAATACTTGAAATATGCCTATTTCATTGAAGAGGAAGCAATGGAGGAACTAAAAGGCTTTGACCTTTACAGGGAAGGGGAAAGGTTATCCCTGTCCAATGAAAGGCTGGCAGTTCAGATTGCCCGGGCATATAATCAGGACGTGCTGGAACATAAGGAGGAAGTATTGGCGGGAGAAGGGCAGCTTCTTGTGAGAATATGGCTGGAGAGGGAGAATGACGCAATAAAGAATCCAAGCAGCATAGACTATTCCCTGGAAATTTATTCCTATATGGAGCATGTGGCGGAAGTCATAAGACAGGCGGGCTACGGGGAATGGGTCAGTGAAAGGGAGGCGGCGTCCATCAGCGATATCAGAATTGGACTCTGTGTACAGCTGGATGGAACCGAGACAGAGGAGGAACTCATTGCCTTGGCCATGAAGGTATTTGGTGTTCAGGAGGAGCAGGAAACAAGCGGTCAAATGATAACGGATGGAATCATGGCAGAGACAATGGCGGCAGAAGGAATCGGAGGGGACCGGTTTATGGTTCCTCTGGAGGATGAAGCATCATCCGTATTGCGAATTACCCACCGGGCGGAGATAGAAGAACTGCTTCCCTATCTGAATTATACCACCGGTGAGAGCAGCAGTCCGCTTAGAAAGCAATATGTGAGAGTCCTGGTGGGCGGGGTGGACGGAAAGGTTTCGGAATGCTATATTCAAAAAGGAGTTCTGCCCATGAAATATATCCTGAGATTTGGGGATATTGCCAGGGAAGAGGAAGCACAGGGAAGCGTTGGGGAGTAAAATGTTTGATGCCCCTGAAAAAACAGCCGAACTATGGTAAGCATGGCGGGACCGTAGTTCGGCTGTTCAGTATGGCAGGCGGCTGTCAGAGCCGGAAAAAAGAGATTCGGTGATTTATAAACTACCGGGATTCCAGCCTTTCAGTATATTTTCCATGGTGTAATTCTCCGCTTCCGCATCGGTGAGCTGACAGGAAAAATCGGCTCTGGCGCCTGGATTTGCGCCCGGACCATAGGACTGATATTCCGCGTAATAGAAATTGCCATGGGGTTTCTTCCAGTCGTGCCATCCTTCCGGGTGAATGTGCGCGCCCATTTCACAATGAATGAAGACGGTTTTGGCATATTCCCGCCATGGACGCCCCAGATAAACGGAATCGGGAGGGCAGTCGCTTTCCAGTCTGCAATCCCGGAAAACGTATCCAAAGGCTTCCCGCTGAGGGGTGGAGGCGGCGGTTATATAGCCGCAGTTTACATGTTCTCCGGCGGCTGCGGCCTCTTTTTTGTCTTCCCGCATAGCGGAGAATATGACACAGTTTTCAAAATAGGCAATGGCGCTGCCGAAGATAAAATCCACGTCTCCGCCGATATAGCAATTGCGGTAACACTGGCGTCCCATAATTCTGGGCTTGGCTTCTCCGGGGCCTTTGAATCCACCCGGCTGCATTTCCTGTTCCGGCAGAGGAGCGGTAAACAGAGTATCCTGATGGCCAAGTAATACACAGTCCTCGAAATAATTCCGGTCCCCGTCCACGTACAGGGCAAGGGCCTGGCCTACTTCCGCCCCATACCCGGCATCGTTTTGGAAGGTGAGGTGTCTGGCGGTGAAGTCATGGGTGTCAATGCGCACAGAGGCAGTGCGGAAAGTGCCCCGTTTGTCTCCTTCGGGCATCAGGTCGGCAGCGCCGTCCCCATAGACCAATACCACATCTTCCCGAGACTCTCCTTCGCCTGAGAGAGTCAGATTCGGGCGGGTGATGGTAAGTTTCTCACGATATATTCCTTTCCCGATATGTATGATTACCGGTGCCAGGTCAAGGTGTGGCGCAGGATATTCTTTTTGGGCGGGGGCATAGGGAATGCTGGCGAGAGCTTCCTCCACGGTGGGGAAATTGGGTGTATTTTCCGGCATGTTGACATAGAGATGAGTTGTTGGCTGGTTCATGATATACCTCTCTTTCATTTATTGCCCATAGGACAGGGGCTCTTTGTTTCTTTCACTATAGCACACAGAAAAGAAAAATACAATTGGCAACCCAGTTTAAGTTACTGCTCAGACCTGGTAGTGCCAAGTGGCCTGCCTTTTAGCGGTAAAGGGATGGTGGCGAGAGGGACAGCAGAAAAAGGGACGGCGGCCGGGGTGGGGGAAGTTCTGCTCGGCCCGGGCAACGCCTCCGCCGGACTAACCGCCAACAAAAGCTAAGACACAAAAGTACTGTGTCTAAGCCTTTTGCAGGCGGTGGATTCCGTCTCCGGTCTAAGGGCGCCCTCAAATGCTTTCGCAGAGCTTCCCCCACCCCGGCCGCCTGTATTTCCGCAAGTGTCAATATAAAAGACAAAAAGGACGTGCCAAGTGCAAATCAAATTGTAAATCAAACAGCAAGGCAAATGGCAGACCGATTGGTATATCCTATGAACTAGAAAAAGTTGCGGATTTATAAAAGAGTGCTTTGTTGGCTCCAAACTACGCCAAACCAGGTACCTAAATTGTAAAACTTTCGGAAAAACAGGCGTCCGGGGCATGGGGGGTTACGTGAACGCA